>NZ_JBFUHU010000081.1:0-11562 GCF_056402235.1 Cellulomonas sp. P4_B5_2 | reverse complement strand
CGTCCAGGGCGACCGTGGCCAGCCCCGATGCGCCCTCGAGCTGCAGGAGCGCGACGTCCGACGAGGCATCGGTGCCGACGACGGTGGCGACATACGAAGCACCGGTCGACTCGATGGTCACCTCGATGGACGTCGAGCCCTCGATCACGTGGTTGTTGGTGAGCACCAGCCCGTTCGCCGTCAGCACCATGCCGGTGCCCGCCGCCGACGCGTTCTGGTAGCCGAGGGTCGTGGTGATGGTGACGACGCCGACCTGCTGATCCGCGCTCGCCTCACTGGCGGCCGCTTGGTCAGAGGTGGACGGAGAACTGCCCCAGGACGGCGGGACGAACGACGGAACCTCGGCCGTCGGCGGCTCGTACGCCGCCCCCTCGACCGTCGACGCCGCCGCGTTGTCGGTGTCGGACGACGCCTGGGCCGCGGCGATCAGGCCGCCGGTCACCCCACCGGCCAGCAGGCCGAGGGCGAGTGCGCCACCCGCGGCACCGAAGGCGAGGCCGCGACGGACGACGGGCTTCGTCGGGACGGCGACACCGCCGATTGCCGACGAGGACCCCACGCCCTCCGGCACCGAAGCCCCCGACCCCTCCACAGGAGCGTCCGACGCTCCCGAAACCTGCTGCTCGTCCATGGCTCTGACCTCCCCGACGGCCCCCGTCTGGCGCCGTCAAGGACCAGAGAACGCCCCGGACCCGAGAGGTCGCTGGAGTGTTCCCGTGCGCAGCCTGTGGACCTCAGTGCTGGGCGGCGAACTGCGAGATGTCGCCGTGCAGCATCTCGGCCAGCTCCGACAGGCCCTGGGGTCCTCCGGCCGCTTGGGCGATCCCGCCCACCTGGTCGTTCATCTCGTGGATCGCGCCCGAGACGCGGCCGATGGCCTGGACGGCCCGGTCGGTGGCGGCGCGGGACGCGTCGACCTGGGCGGTGATGTCGTCGGACGAGCGCGCGGACTCGTCGGCCAAGGTCTTGACCTCGGCGGCGACCACGGCGAAGCCGCGCCCGAACTCCCCGGCGCGGGCCGCCTCGATGGTGGCGTTGAGGGCCAGCAGGCGCGTCTGCGAGGCGACGTTCTTGATGAGCCGCACGGCCTGCTGGATCTCCTGGGCCGACTGCTCGAGCGCCTCGACGGTGCTCAGGGCCGCGGTGGCCTCGTCGACCCCCGCCTGCGCCGACTCAGCGAGCACCTGAGCGGACGCGCCCAGCTCGGTCGAGGCGGCCGCGACGTGCACCGACACCTCGACCGCCTTGTCCACCATGAGCTGGCGGGTGGAGGTCTGCTCCGCCAGCGACGCGGCGGAGAGCTCCATGGTGTCGCGCGCGGTGTTGATGCGCTGCGCCCCGTCGCGGAACGTGCCCGGCATGCCGCGCACCAGGAACTGCCGGTGGAACCGACCCTCGGCGGCTGCGGTGAGCGATGCACCCGACTCGCGGACGAACGCGTCCATGACGTCGAGGCTGCGGTTGACGTCGTCGCGCAGGGCGGCCAGCTCGGGCGGACCGTCCAGGGGGTCGACGCGCACCTCGAGGTCGCCGTCGGCCACGCGCGCGAACGCGGCGGACAGGGCGGCGACGGCGCGGCGGTAGCTGTCGAGCTCGCCGGTGTCGGGCGTCTCGACCTGGGTGCGCCTCATCGGGTCACCAGCTCGTCGGTCGTCGCGAGGCTCCACACGAGCTCGTCGTAGGTCATCTCCCGCGTCGCCAGCTCGGCCTCCAGCAGCAGGCCGGAGGCCCGCATCGCGTCAGTCGGCCTCGCGTGCTTCGCCTCCTCGGCGCGCAGGCGGCGGTACAGCGCGTCGGCCGCGCGGACCGCGCCGCGGTCCGGGAGACGGCGGTTGGAGTGGTAGCCGACGAGCGACCCGGAGGCCGTCCGCGACGGCGTGACGTGCGCGAACACCCAGAAGTGGGCGCCGTCGGCGGCGAGGTTGTTCACGTACGCGAAGATCTCCTGGCCCGCCTCGATGGTCTCCCACATGACCTTGAAGATGATGCGGGGCATGTCGGGGTGGCGGATCACGCTGTGCGGCTTCCCGATCAGGCCGGCCTCGGCATACMCCGACACGCGCAGGAACACCGGGTTGGCGTACGTGAGCCGACCCTTGGCGTCGGTCTTGGACACGATGATCTCGTCGTCGCCGAAGGTGCGCTCGACACCCGTCGGGACAACGCTCGAAACGCGCACGCGGCACTGCCTTCGCTCAAGTTCGGCCAACCGTCGACCGACACATCGGCGGCGTCACCGCGGAAGTGAGGATCAGCTGGTCGCCAGCACGTCCTTCAGCGCGTACGACACCGGCTCCTCGAGCTGCGCGTAGGTGCACGACGACGGGTCCCGGTCCGGGCGCCAGCGGCGGAACTGCGCGGTGTGCCGGAACCGGTCGCCCTCCATGTGGTCGTAGGCGACCTCGACCACCAGGGTCGGCGACAGGGGCACGAACGACAGGTCCTTCCCCGCGGACCAGCGGCTCCCCGCCGCCTCCCGAGGCGTCCGGCCGAGTGCGGAGTAGTCCCACGGGTGCCCCTCCAGCGGCACCACCAGGGGCGCGAGCTCCGTCACCAGCTCCCGGCGACGCGCCATCGGGAACGATGCCGCCACACCCACGGACGCGAGCGTTCCGGAGGAGTTGTACAGCCCCAGCAGCAGCGACCCGACGGCGTCGTCGCCGGACTTGTGCGGCCGGTACCCGGCGACCACGCAGTCGGCGGTCCGCTCGTGCTTGATCTTCTGCATCGTCCGCTTGCCGGGCTCGTACAACCCCGCGGGGTCCTTGGCGACGACGCCATCCAGCCCCGCGCCCTCGAACTGCGAGAACCACTGCGTCGCGACATCGAGGGACGACGTCTGGGCGGTGATCGAGATCGGTCCGCCCGGCGTGACCAACGACGAGAGCACCGCACGCCGCTCCGAGAAGGGCCGAGACATGAGGTCCTCGTCGCCAACGGAAAGCACGTCGAAGAGCACCAGCAGCGCGGGCGTCTCGACGGAGAGCAGCCGCACGCGCGACTCCGCCGGGTGCACCCGCTGCAGCAGCGCGTCGAAGTCGAGCCCGCTGTGCGACGACGACGGCACGATGATCTCGCCGTCGACCACACACCGCTCAGGCAGGTAGGACAGCACCGCRGCAACGATCTCCGGGAAGTACCGCTGCATCGGCTTGGTGTTCCGCGAGCCGATCTCAACAGAATCCCCGTCGCGGAACACGATCGCGCGGAACCCGTCCCACTTGGGCTCGTACAGCTTCCCGGGCGGGATGGACGGCGCCGACTTGGAGAGCATCGGGTCCACGGGCGGCATCACCGGCAGCTTCATGGCCACCAGTCTTACCAGCCCCCACCCCCACCGCCGCCGACGCCACCGCCGGAGAACCCGCCGCTGAACCCGGACCCGCCCGACGAACCGGGGGTCGGCGCGGAGATCGCCTCGGTCGCCACGGACTGGAACCGGTCCAGCGACGACGCGAACGCGGTCGCCCAGTAGATGTTCGCTCCCGGGTAGTAGCCGCCGACGTACCAGCCCGGCTGATCCACGAAACGACCCTGAGCAGCGAGCTCGGAGAACACGCGCGCCCACCGGTCAGCCAGCCCGAACACGATCGCGTAGGGCAGGTACCGGCTGAAGATGTCCTCGCCCTCCTCGAACCGCAGCTGGTTCGCCTCGGCGGTGGCCAGGTAGCGGCGGAACCCGAGGGACTGCGCCAGCACGGCGGTGCCGTCCTCGGTGCGGGCGGGGGCGGCCTTGCCCAGGAGCGTGACGAGGATGCCCACGACGACCAGCGCGATCGGCACCAGCGCGAGCCCGCCCACGGACAGGCCGGCGCCGAACACGGCGAACGTCAGGATCACGCCGAGGATGGCGAGCGCGATCCCGGCGCCGTACCACCTGGCGCGGACGTGCTTGGGGTTCGCCCGGAACCAGCCTGAGGCAGTCACATGGTCGTAGAGGCCGTCCTGGACCTTGGCCATCGAGGCGGCGAACGTGGTCTTCAGGTCGGAGAGCTTGACCGACGTCGAGGCGGCGAAGATCGAGGACAGCAGCTCGTCCTCGTACGGCAGCAGCGAGCCGTCCTTGTTCTTCAGCTGCACCAGGGTCCAGTCCTTGGCCTTCTTCTTCGGGTTGGACCGCGGCACCTCCTCGATGCGCAGCCAGCCCCGCACGGCCAGGTCCACCAGCGTGGCGGTGACGTCGACGGGGTCGGCCTTCTCGTCAAGGAGCGTKCCCATCTCCCCCGGTCGCACGCCCGCGGGCGGCTGGAACTGCACGGAGACGACCTCGCGACGATCGCGGAAGCCCGTCGCCGCGCCCGGCTGGTTGTCGGCGGGACGCAGCCCCGGGGTCAGTCCGAGGTAGGCCTTGTCGCGGCCCACCCGGCGCACCCGGAGGAAGGCCAGGACGCCGCCGCCGACGAGCACCAGCAGGGCGACGATCCCGAACGCGGAGGTCGGCCGCACGGGGGCCAGCGGGTCGGGCTTGTCGACGAGGATCGGCTCCACCCCGGGGAACGTCCCGGCCGGCCAGCCGGTCACGGTGGAGAACTCGTCGCCCAGGGGCACCAGGTCCTGCGTGAAGGAGGAGGTCGAACCGGAGAACGTGGACGAGGTGCACCCGGTGGTGGACCCGTACGGTCCGGCGAAGCAGACGGCACCCTCGACCGCGGCGGGCCCGTCGACCGCCACCGTCAGGTCGCCCAGCGGGATCTCCCAGCCGGCGCCGATGACGTTCCAGTAGAGCTCGTCGCCGGAGTGCTGCTCGTTCGCGGGGTTGAGCAACCCGTCGACCGTGTACTCCACGTGGTACGTCTGCACGCCGGAGACGTCGTCGATGTCCTCGTCGCCGATGCGCAGGATCAGCGCGCTGCCGGTGGACTCCTCGTTCACCTGGTCCGGCGCTCCAGAAGCAGACGACGCCGAGATGTCGGTGTACTCGAACGCGCGATCCAGCGTCTCGTCGTAGTAGACCCTCGTCGGCAGGCTGAGGAACGGTCCGTGACCGGGGTCGTCGCCGAAGTCGAAGTCGAAGTCGAGCGTGACCCGCATGGTGCCGTCGACGGCCAGGGAGGCTGTGACGTCGTACCGCGTGATCTCCCGGCCGCTCGTCTGGTCGGGGACGGCAGCGGCCGTCAGGGCGACGACGAGACCGAGTGCCAGCAGGACCGCGCGCAGGGCCCTCACAGGTCGCGCTTCTCGCGGATGGCCCGGGTGGCCTCGAGGTTGTCCTGCCGCTCGCGCAGCGCCTGCCGCTTGTCCCACTCGCGCTTGCCGCGGGCCAGCGCGATCTCCACCTTGGCGCGGCCGTCGAGGAAGTACAGGGACAGCGGGATGATCGTCTGCCCCTTCTCCCGCGTGCGGGACTCGAGGCGGTCGATCTCCGAGCGGTGCAGCAGCAGCTTCCGCTTGCGGCGGGGCGCGTGGTTGGTCCAGGTGCCCTGCGAGTACTCGGGGATGTGCACGCCCTCGAGCCACAGCTCGCCGTTGGTCACCTCGCACCAGCCGTCCACCAGCGAGGCCCGGCCCATCCGCAGCGCCTTGACCTCGGTGCCGCTGAGCACCATGCCGGCCTCGAACACGTCCTCGATGACGTAGTCGTGCCGGGCCTTCCGGTTCGAGGCGACGACCTTGCGCCCGACATCCTTGGCCACGGTGGTCGAACCTCGTTCCTTAGCGCGCGAATGGTGCGGGTCGAGACTACCTGCCGGGCGCCATCCGAAATCAGAGACCGAGGAGCGGGCGAGGGTTCACGGTCCCGCCGTTCACATAGACCTCGAAGTGCAGGTGGCAGGCGGCCGACGTGCCGGTGTTGCCGGACCGCCCGATCAGCTGGCCCCGCTCGACCGTCTGCCCGGAGCTGACCGCGAAGCTGGTGAGGTGGTTGTAGCTGGCCGACAGGGCGTTCCCGTTGACGAACCCACTGTCGATCATCACCTGGTTGCCGAAGCCGTACCGCGCCTTGGCCCACGTGACCGTGCCCGAACGGCCGGCATAGATCGGGGTGTTGCAGTAGGTGCGCAGGTCGATGCCGGCGTGCAGTCGCGTGTAGTGCAGCGTCGGGTGGAACCGCATGCCGTACTCGGAGGTCACGTAGATCGGGTTGACGCTGGTCGGGTTGCCGAACAGGGCGTTGCCGATGGGACCGGCCGGGCCGTGCGGTTTGCCGGCTGCGGCGTCGCGGGCCTTCTGGGCGGCGATCGCGGCCTGGAGCTCGTTCTGGATCGCTGCCGCCTCGGCGTCGGCCTGTGCCAGCTGCGCCTCTAGGGCCGCGCGCTGGGCGTCCAGGGACGCCTGCTGCTGCACCTGCTGCGCGAGCAGGGCGTCCAGCGACGCCTTCGCCGCGGCCGCGGCCGCCTTGGCCGCGTCGGCCTCGACCACCTTCTGGTCGGCCTCCGCCTTGAGCTGGGCGATCTTCTCCTTGACCGCGCCGAGGCGCGCCTCGGCGTTCTTGTTGGCCGACTCGGCCGCCCGGAGCTGGTCGAGGATCTGCGCCTGCGTGCGCAGCGCCGTCGCCATGAGGCCGTACCGCTGCACGAAGTCGTCGGTGCTCTGCGCGTCCAGGATGACGTCGACGCCGGAGACGCCGCCGCCGTCCTTGTACGCCTCGCGGGCCATCTGACCGATCGCGGCGCGCATCTGCGCGGCGTACTCGGCGTCCTGCGTGATCGTCGTGGTGATCGTCGCCTGCTGGTCCTCGGCGTCGACCAGCCGGGCCGCGATGATCGCCGCCTCGCGCTGCGCCTTCTCCAGCGCCGCCTTGGCCTCGTCGAGCACGGCCTGCGCGGCGGGGATCTTCGCCTGCGTGTCCGCCAGCTGCATCGCCAGGGCCTGGAGGTTGGCGTCGACGCCCTCCATCGCGGCCTCGGTGTCGTCGCGCGCCTTCGCGATCGCGGCCTTCTGCGCCTCGGCTGCCTTGCGCCGGTCGTCGATCTTGTCGGCGTAGGCCGGCGCGGTGAAGAGCGCGGTGACCATGAGGACGAGCACGACGAGGAACGCGGGCATCCGCAGACGGCGCACGATCACACCTTCGTGTAGCGGCTGAGAGTGACCAGGGACGAGATCGCGGCGAGCAGGATCGCCACCGCGATGAGGATGGGTGCCACGGCGAGCACGTCGGACGTGTTCACGTACGGGATCCACGCCGCCTGCTCACCGAGCCAGTCGTCGATCAGGTAGCCGACGCCGAGCCACAGCGCACCGACGGCCAGCAGGGCGCCGATCGTCGCGGCGATCGCGCCCTCGAGCATGAACGGCAGCTGGATGAACACGGTCGACGCCCCGACCAGGCGCATGATCCCCGTCTCGCGACGACGGCTCAGCGCGGACAGCCGGATGGTCGTCGTGATGAGCAGCACCGCGGCCAGGAGCATCACCGCGGCGAGCCCACCGGCCAGCAGGGTCGCGTTGTTGAGCACCGAGAAGAGCCGGTCGAACAGCCGCTGCTGGTCCTTGACCTCCTCGACGCCGGGCCGCCCCGAGACCACCTCGGCGACCACCGGGTACTGCTCGGGGTCGGTGAGCTTGATCCGGTAGGAGGAGTTCATGTCGTCGACCGTCGCGGCCGACGCCCAGAACTGGTCCTTGAACTGCTCCTGGAAGGCCGCGAACGCCTGTTCCTTGGTCTCGGTGTAGACCTTCTCGACGTACGGCTTGACCTCGGGCGACGCGAGCGCCGCCTGGATGTCGGCCTTCTGCTCGTCGGTCACCTCGCCGCTCGCGCAGGTGGGCTCCGTGGAGTTCTGCGGGCAGAGGAAGACCGAGACCTCGACCTTGTCGTACCAGTCGTCCTTCATCTTGCCGATCTGCGTCTGCAGCAGTGCGGCGGCGCCGACGAAGGTGAGCGACACGAAGGTCACGAGGATGACGGAGATCGTCATCGAGAGGTTGCGACGAAGGCCCAGGCCGATCTCGGAGAGGATGAACTGGAGGCGCATCAGCGGTCCGACCCGTAGACGCCGCGCGACTGGTCACGCACCATCGCGCCGGTGGACAGCTCGATGACGCGCTTGCGCATCTGGTCGACGATCTCGTCGTCGTGCGTCGCCATCACGACCGTGGTGCCCGTGCGGTTGATCCGGTCGAGCAGGCGCATGATCCCCAGGGACGTCGTCGGGTCGAGGTTTCCCGTGGGCTCGTCGCACAGCAGGATGTTCGGGCGGTTGACGAACGCGCGCGCGATGGCCACGCGCTGCTGCTCGCCGCCGGACAGCTCGTGCGGACGACGCTTCTCCTTGCCGGCCAGGCCGACCATCTCGAGCGTGTCCGGCACGGTGGTGAGGATGTGGTGCCGTGGCTTGCCGATCACCTGGAGCGCGAACGCCACGTTCTCGAACACCGTCTTGTTGGGCAGGAGGCGGAAGTCCTGGAACACGGCGCCGATCTGGCGGCGCAGCGTCGGCACCTTCCACGACGACAGCGTGCCCAGCTCCTTGCCGGCGACGAACACGCGGCCGGCGGAGGCCCGCTCCTCGCGCAGCACGAGGCGCAGGAACGTGGACTTGCCGGACCCGGACGCGCCGACGAGGAAGACGAACTCGCCCCGCTCGACATCCAGGGACACGCGGTCCAGCGCCGGTCGTGCGCCGCGGGCGTAGACCTTGGTGACATTCTCGAATCTGATCACGGTGCTCGAAGGGGCCAGGTTCGGGGATGGACTTCACGCACGGGCACTACTGCTGGCCTTGTCGAGAGTAGGCAACGGACCCACCCCCACCCGGTGGTGACACGCCGCAGGGGAACCTGTGAACTGCAGCGGCCCCCGGACAGGTCGGGCAAAGCCCGCGAAACGCCCGTCAGTGCAGGGTCGGCAGGAACGCCCTCGGGTCCGGTTCGCGGGTCGGCGGCGCGCCGGTGATCGCGGCGAGGATCGCCTCGTGGCTGACCGTCGCGGCGTCGAACACCCCGTTGTTGCGGCCGTGCCGGAGCACGACGATCCGGTCGGACACCGCGCGGACGTCGTTCATGTTGTGGCTGATGAGGACGACGGCGAGCCCGAGGTCGCGCAGGCGCTCGATGTGCGTGAGCACCTCGGCGGTCTGCGACACCGACAGCGAGGCCGTCGGCTCGTCGAGCACCACGATCCTGGGCCTGCCGATCAGCGTGCGGGCGATCGCGACGGACTGGCGCTGCCCCTTGGACAACGTGGACAGCGGCGACTTGACCGACGGGATCCGGCTGTTCAGGTCGCGCAGGACCTTCCGGGCGATCTGCTCCATGGTCTCGTCGTCCCGCACCCGACCTCTGTGCAGCTCGCGGCCGAGGAACAGGTTCGAGGTCACGTCCAGGTTGTCGGCCAGCGCCAGCTCCTGGAACACCGTCGCGATGCCGAGCGCGTGCGCCGCGATGGGCGACGGGATGGTGACCGTCTCGCCGGCGATCTCGATGAGCCCCGTGTCCGGGACGAGCACGCCCGAGATCATCTTGGCGACCGTCGACTTCCCGGCGCCGTTGTCGCCGACGAGCGCGACGACCTCGTGCGCGTAGACGTCGAGGTCGACGTCGACCAGCGCCTCCACCGCACCGAAACGCTTGCCCAGACCCCTCAGCGACAGCAGGGGCACGTCATTGGCCGTGCTCATCGCCTCTCACCTGCTCCCCGTCGGGCACGTGACACGTGCAGTGAATCTTCCACCATGTGAGGCGTCGATCGCGTCATTGCGCCGCTCCGACCCCGACCGGCGTCTGGTCGTCGTCGACGCGGAGCGGCAGGGCGGTCGACTGGAGGGCCAGCACCAGGGCGCCGATCACCTCGGCCCGGGACCCCAGCGAGGCGGCGACGACCTCGAGCGGGGCGATCTGGTTCAGCAGCACGTTCCTGCGGACGGCCTCGCGCAGGGGCCGCAGCAGCAGCTCCCCCGTCTCCGCCAGCTCGCCGCCCACGACGACCAGCTGCGGGTTGACCGCGACGCCGAGCCCCGCGACGACCATCCCGATCATGGCGCCGGCCTCCGCGACCACCTTGCCGCAGCGCTCGTCGCCGTCGATCGCGCGCTGCACCACGTCGCGCAGCGCCAGCGGACCGGAGCTCACGCGGAGCCGGTCGATGAGTGCCGAGGCGCCGACGACGGTGTCGAGACAGCCGCGGTTGCCGCACCGGCACAGCTCGCCCGGGAACGCGACCTGCACGTGCCCGATCTCGCCCGCGGTGCCGGCGACGCCTCGATGGACCTGGCCGTTGATGACGATCCCGGCACCAGTGCCGTAGGACGCGCGCACGAACACGCTGTCGCTGTACTGCCGCGCCGCACCGAGCGTGCTCTCGGCGATCGCGCCGAGGTTGGCGTCGTTGTCCACGTACACCGGCCGGCCCAGCCGCTTGGAGAGCACCTGGCCGATGTGCACGGTGTCCCAGCCGGGCATGATGCCGCGCACCGAGACCATGCCCGTGGACACGTCGACCGGCGCGGGAAGGCCCACACCCAGCCCGACGACGTCGTCGAGCGAGGCCCCCACCCGCTCGACCAGGTCGACGACGAGCAGGGCCACGCGGTCCAGGCTCGTGTCCACCCGGTGGTCCGCCGGCAGCGGGAGGGTCTGCTCCGCGATGACCTGGTGGCTGAAGTCCCCGAGCACCAGCCGCAGGTGCCGGTGCCCGATCTGCACGCCGGCCGCCAGACCGACGCGGCGGGCGAGCGTGACCATCTGGGCACGCCGCCCGCTGCGGGTGGTCGTGGCGGTGTCGACGACGCCGGCAGCCAGGAGCTCCCGGACGATCGTCGACACCGTCGCCTGCGACAGACCTGTTGCCTCGGCGAGCTCGACCTGCGTGAGCCCGCCGTACCGCTTGACCGTCTCGACGACGAGGTTGCGGTTCGCGTCGCGCAGGGACGACTGGGAGCCGGCTGCGGGTGCTCGCCTGCTCACCGTGCGAACCTAGTGCAACTCGTCGTCCATCGATTCATCGCCTCGCTAGCGCGTCCCCGCCCGACGCTTGTTGATCAGGTCGAACGCCACGGCGAACAGGAGCACGAGGCCCTTGATCGCCATCTGCCAGGACGGGTCGACCGACAGGATCGACAGGCCCATGTTGAGCACGCCCATGATGAGCGCACCGACGATCGCTCCCGAGATCCGGCCGATGCCGCCCGTGACGGCGGCGCCACCGATGAAGCACGCGGCGATGGCATCGAGCTCGAAGTTCTGCCCGGCCGACGCGATGGCGGCACCGGCGCGGGCCGTGGTGACGATCGCGGCCGCTCCGGCGAGCACACCCATGTTGACGAAGATCCAGAAGTCGACCCGACGGGTGTCCACGCCCGACAGGCTCGCGGCGAGGCGGTTGCCGCCGATCGCGTAGATGTGCCGGCCGAACACCGTGCGCCCCATGAGGAACGTGTAGGCGACGATGAGCACCCCGACGATCACGAGCACGGTCGGCGTGCCGCCCGCGGAGAACGACAGGATGACCGTGAGGACGCCGATACCGATCGACACGAGCGCGAGCTTGGTGGCGAACAGGCCCACCGGCTCGACGTACAGCTCGTGCTTGCGCAGCGAACGGCGGGCTCGGACCTGCGAGACCACGATCGCCCCGATGGCCAGGATGCCGATGACGATCGTGACGACGTCCATGTTGTTGGC
>NZ_JBFUHU010000080.1:0-14948 GCF_056402235.1 Cellulomonas sp. P4_B5_2 | reverse complement strand
GCCTCAAAGGGCGCAGGCCCGGGCATGTCGAAGGCCCCGCGCCCGCGATGTCGCTGGTCACGGGGCCTTCGTGGTGGAGCCGCCTAAGAGAATCGAACTCTTGACCTTCTCATTACGAGTGAGACGCTCTGCCGACTGAGCTAAGGCGGCGTCGTCGTGGACCGTGGTCCCCGGCGAGCCCGCTTACTGTACCCGGCAGACCCCCGCCGCTCCAAAGCGAGCGGGATCGTCAGCAACGGGTCCCGTCGGCCGGGACTGTCCCCGCCAGCAGGTACCCGTCGACGGCGGCGGCGATGCACTCGTTCGAGGAGCCGTAGGCGGTGTGGCCCTCCCCCTCGTAGGTCAGCAGCACGCCCGACGACAAGAGGTCGGCCATCTCCTCGGCCCACGCGTACGGGGTCGCCGGGTCGCCGGTGGTACCGACGACGAGGATGGGTGCCGCGCCCTCGGCCGTGTACGAGGGGAGCCCCCCGACCTCGGGGACGGGCCACTGGGCGCACACCGTAGGGCCGTAGCCGAAGAAGACGCCGACCGTCGGCGCCGCGGCCTCGATCTGGGCGGCCTCGGCGCGCATGGCGTCGAAGTCGGCGGGGTCGCGGCTGTCCAGGCAGTTGATCCCGAAGAACGCCACCATCGCGTTCGTGCTGTAGGTGCCGTCCGGCTCCCGGTCGAAGTACTGGTCGGCCAGCTGGAGGAGCATCGAGCCGTCGTTGCTCTCGAGCGCCGCCGTCAGGGCCTGCGTCAGGTAGGGCCAGTACGACTGCGAGTACAGCGGCATCGCGATCCCGTAGAAGGCCAGCGAGGCGGTCAGATCACGGGCCGTGCCGGTGGACAGGGGGTTGCTGCGCGCGCGGTCGAGCAGGTCCTTGATCTGGGCGAGACCGTCGTCGGCGGACCCGTCCAGGGGGCACCGGGGACCGGCCTGGCAGTCGGTGATATAGGCGCGCAGGGCGGTCTCGAAGCCGACGGCCTGCCCCTGCGACACCTCGGTGGTGGTCAGCGTGGGCGGCTTGGCGCCGTCCAGCACCAGGCGGCCCACCTTCGCGGGGAACAGGGCCGCGTACGTGGAGCCGAGCACCGTCCCGTAGGAGTAGCCGAGGTAGGAGAGCTTCTCGTCACCGAGCGCGCCGCGCAGGATGTCGAGGTCGCGGGTCGCGCTGACGGTGTCGACGTGCCCCAGGACGTCGCCCGTCCGCTCCGCGCAGCCGACTCCGAGCTCGCCGTACATGTCGATGACCGTCTGGATGCCCGCGTCGGTGGAGTAGTCCGGGTCGAAGGCGAGAAGCTCGTCCAGGGCAGGCCCGTCGACGCAGTCCACGGGGCTGGACCGCTGGACGCCGCGCGGGTCGAACGCGACGAGGTCGTACTGCAGCCGCACGTCCGGGCTCACCGTCGACGAGAGCGAGGCGAGGAAGTCGACGCCGGACACACCCGGGCCTCCGGGGTTGACCAGCAGGGAGCCGAGCGGCTCGCCCCCGGTCGCCTTGAGTCGCGCCAGTGCGATCCCGATCGACGGGCCGGACGGGTTCGCGTAGTCCACCGGAACCTGCGCCGTCGCGCACTCGCCCTCCGCGCACGTCGTCCACTCGAGCTGCTGCCCGTAGAACTGGGCGAGGTCACCGGTCGCCCCGTCGGACGGCGCCGCCGTGCTCGTGCCCTCGGCGGGGGCCGACGCCTGGTTCTTGGGTGCCACGCACCCGGCGAGCAGGACGACGACGACGAGGGCGGCACTGACGAGGGCAGCGGCGAGGCGTGGCCGCCGGTCACGTTCGACGCCCGCGGGCGCGACGAGGCGGGCGGAGAGCGGCATGCGCACACGGTAGCCGCCGATCCTGAGCCACAGTCGCCCGGTCCGCCCAGGGTGCGCAGCCGTCACTCGATCTGCACAACCGGCGCGGACGATCAGCCCTGCGGACGCAGCGCCACCGCCATCGCCTCGACGGCGAGCAACGGGGCCACGTTCCCCGCCAGGCGGGTGCGCGCCTGACCGACCGCATCCATCCGGCGCAGGGTCTGGACGGACGTGCTCGCCTCCGCCAGTGCACGGACCGACGCCTCGTGCTCGACGTTCACCAGCTCGACGCCTGCTCCCAGCTGCACGACGAGCACGTCCCGGTAGAGCGAGAGCAGGTCGACCATCGCGCGGTCCAGCACGTCCCGCTGCGCGCGGGTGGCCCGGCGCTTCTGGTCCTCCTCCAGCTGCCGCACCTGGGTGCGCAGGGAGGGCGGCAGGGTGGCTGCGCCCTCGGCGCCCATCGACCGGAGCAGCTCCGCCTTCTCCTCGGCGTCCCGCTGCTCGGTGGCGGCCTTGGCGTCGGCCTGCGCGGTCTCGACGAGCTCACCGGCCGCCATGACCGCGTCGCCGACCCCGCGGATCTTCGCCGCGATGCCCAGCACCGCGGACCGGCGTGCGCGAGCCTCGGGGTCCCGGGCCAGCCGTCGGGCGATCCCGACGTGGCTCTGCGCCGCGCGGGCCGCGACCATGGCCACCTGCGGGTCGATCCCGTCGCGCGACACCAGCAGGGCCGCGACCGCGTCGACCGGTGGAACCCGGAGCGCCACCGACCGGCTGCGGGACCGGATGGTGACCAGGACGTCCTGCGGGCTCGGCGCGCAGAGCACCCAGACCGTGCGGCCGGCCGGCTCCTCGATGGCCTTGAGCAGCGAGTTGCCGCTGGTGTCGTTCAGCCGGTCGGCGTCCTCGATGATGATGACCCGGTGCCGCCCCTGCGAGGGGGACCGCTGCGCGAGCTCCACCAGCGGGCGGGCGGTCTCGGCGCGGATGAACACGCCCTCGGTGGCGACGACCGTGACGTCCGGGTGCAGCCCGCGCAGGGTGGTGGTGCAGTCGTGGCAGACGCCGCAGCCGCCGGTCGCGCACTGCAGAGCCGCGGCGAACGCGCGGGCAGCGTTCGACCGTCCCGATCCGGGGGGTCCGGTCAGCAGCCACGCGTGGGTCATCGCCGCGGGGTCCTCGATGGCGTGCCGGAGCACCTCGACCGCGGGCTCTTGGCCGACGACGTCGTCCCAGACGCTGGTCACGGCGCGACCCCGAGCAGCGGTGCCACGCGCTCGCGCACCGCGGCGGCGAGCTCGTCGACCGGCCGCGTCGCGTCCAGCACGAGCCACCGGCCGGGCTCGGCTGCGGCCCGGCCGAGGAACGCCTCACGCGTGCGCCGGTGGAACTCGTCGCCGGCCCTCTCGAGCCGGTCCGGGTCCCCCGTCAGCCGCGCCTTGCCGGCCACGGGATCGAGGTCCAGCAGCACGGTCAGCGCCGGGAGCAGCCCGTCGACGGCCCACAGGGGCCACGGAGGAGTCGAGGTAGCGGTCGGTGACGACCACGACACCGCGGGCCAGCGCCGGGCGGACCAGCGACGCCACGTGGTGCGCGCGGTCGGTGGCGTACAGGAGTGCCTCGGTGCGTGCGTCGACGTGGTCGCCGTGCAGGACCGCGTCCCGCAGCAGGACGCCGAGCTCGGTGCCGCCGGGCTCCCGCGTGAGCACGACCTCGCGGCCGAGGCCGGTGAGCCACTCGCCCAGGAGGCGCGCCTGCGTCGACTTGCCGGCGCCGTCGCCGCCCTCGAAGGAGAGGAAGAGGCCAGCAGGAGGCGAGGTCACTGCGTCAGGGTAGCCGCCGCCGGTGACAGCCCGGGCGCCTCACTCCCCGGGGTAGCCGACGCCGATCTGCGAGCGGATCGTGTCCATGGTCCGCAGCACCTCGAGGGTGTTGCCCCAGGTCATCCGCGGGCTCTGCGTGGCGCCCTCGGCCACCCGGCGGGYGACCTCCGCGGCCTCGTACTGCAGGCCCTTGGTGCCCGGCTGGTTGAACTCCCAGACCCGGCCGTCGAGGCGCTGCACGTGGAACGAGGTCGGGGCGTAGAAGCTGCCTTTGACCACGATGTTGCCCTCGGTGCCCGAGATGAGCGCCATCGTCGGCGTCTTGGCCCACATCGTCGTCGACAGGGTGGCCTGCGCCCGGTCCCCGTAGGACAGGACCATGGAGATCTGGCCGTCGACGCCCGTGGTGGTCAGCTGCCCGACCGCCTGCACGCCATCGGGGACGCCGAGGAAGTCATGGGCGAACGAGACGGGGTACACACCCAGGTCGAGCAGGGCGCCGCCGGCCAGCGCCGGGTCGAACAGCCGGCTCTTCGGGTCGAACGTGAACGCCTGACCGTGGTCGGCGGACAGGTTGATGATCTCGCCGATCTCCCCGGCGTCGATCACCTGGTGGAGCGCGTAGACGTGCGGCAGGAACCGCGTCCACATCGCCTCCATGACGAACACCCCGGCGGCGCGTGCGGCGGCGAAGACCTCCTCGGCCTCCCCGGCGTTCCGCGTGAACGCCTTCTCGACCAGCACGTGCTTGCCGGCCTTGATGGCCAGGAGCGCCTGCTCCTTGTGCTCGGAGTGCGGGGTCGCGATGTAGACGGCGTCGACCTGCGCGTCCTCGACGAGCTCGCGGTAGCCCACGTGGGTGGTGGGGATGTGGTGCGCCGTGGCGAACCGCTCCGCACGGTCCTTGTTGCGCGAGCCGACCGCGACCAGCTGCGCGCGGGTGTGCGCGTTGACGGCCGACGCGAACGTCGCGGCGATGTTGCCGGCGCCGAGGATGCCCCAGCGGATCGGCGGTGCGGAACGGGGGTCTTCAGCGCGGTCAGCCATGGGCCACAACCTAGCGCGCGTGGCGGTGCGCGCCATGCCGGGCCGGTGCCGGTCCGGGCCGCCGCGGCGCCGAGTTCGTGAGGACGAGTCGAGTTCGTGAGCCGCAGCTCACGAACTCGCCCAGAACTCACGAGCTCGCCGGGCGGACCGCCTTGCCGTCGCGTGCTCGACGGCCGCGCGGACCCGACCGTGACCCGCGAGAGCCTGTTCGGCTGAGCCCTACTTCTTGGCGGCGGCCTTGCTCTTGGCCGGTGTGCGGCGGGCGGGGGCCTTCTTCTTCGCGGGGGCCGACGCACGCTTCTCGGCCAGCAGCTCGACCGCCTGCTCGCGCGTGATCGACTCGGGCGTGAGGTCCCGCGGGAGGGTCCGGTTGGTGACCCCGTCCGTGACGTAGGCGCCGAAGCGCCCCTCCTTGACGGTGATCGGCTTCTCGGACGTCGGGTCGTCGCCCAGCTCACGCAGGGGCGGTGCCGACGTCGCGCCGCGGCCGCGCTTGGGCTGCGCGTAGATGGCCAGCGCCTCGTCGAGCGTCGTCGAGAAGAGCGCCTCCTCCGAGGCCAGCGTGCGCGAGTCSGTGCCCTTCTTCAGGTACGGSCCGTAGCGGCCGTTCTGCGCGGTGATCTCGGTCCCGGACTCGGGGTCCACGCCGACCACGCGCGGCAGCGACAGGAGCATGAGGGCGTCGTCGAGGGTCACCGACTGCAGCGACATCGACTTGAACAGCGACGCGGTGCGCGGCTTCGGGGCGGCGGCCAGCGCCCGCTTCTGCGCGGCGGCCGACAGCGACGTGTCGATCTCCGGGTCGGGCAGGATCTCGGTCACGTACGGGCCGTAGCGGCCGTTGCGCGCGACGATCGGGGTGCCGGCGACGGGGTCGGTGCCAAGCACCTGGTCGCCCTCGGGCTGCGTCTCCAGGAGCTCGCGCGCCTTGGCCACGGTGAGCTCGTCGGGTGCCAGCTCCTCGGGGACCGACGCGCGCCGGGTGGTGCCGTCCTCAGCCGGCTCCGCCAGAGAGTCCTCGAGGTACGGCCCGTACCGGCCGACGCGCAGGACGATGCCCTCGCCGATCGGGATCGAGTTGACCTCGCGGGCGTCGATGTCACCGAGGTTGGCGACGAGGTCCCGCAGGCCCTCGCCCTCCTCGTTGCCCGAGCCGTCGCCGAAGTAGAACCTCGACAGCCACGCCACGCGGTCCTTGTCCCCCGCCGCGATGGCGTCGAGGTCCTCCTCCATCTCGGCGGTGAAGTCGTAGTCGACCAGCCAGTCGAAGTTCTCCTCGAGCAGTCGCGTGACTGCGAACGCCAGCCACGACGGCACGAGGGCCTGCCCGCGACCGGTCACGTACCCGCGGTCCTGGATGACGGAGATCGTCGCGGCGTAGGTGGACGGGCGGCCGATCCCGCGCTCCTCGAGCGCCTTGACCAGCGAGGCCTCGGTGAAGCGCGGCGGCGGGGACGTGCGGTGGCCGTCGGCGGTGAGGTCCGACGCCGACAGCGGGTCGCCCTCGGACATCTTCGGCAGGCGGGCGTCGTCCTTCTCGGCCGGGGCCTCCTCGGCGTCCTCGGAGTACCGCGAGACGTCGCGACCCTCCTCGTACGCGGCGAGGAACCCGCGGAACGTGATGACCGTGCCCGACGCCGAGAACAGGACGTCGGTGCCTTCGGCCGCGGTGGCACCGAGGCGGACCGAGGCGGTCTGACCGCGGGCGTCGGCCATCTGCGAGGCGACGGTGCGCTTCCAGATCAGCTCGTACAGGCGGAACTGGTCGCCGGACAGCTCCTTGGCCACCTGCGCCGGGGTCCGGAAGTGGTCACCGGCGGGCCGGATGGCCTCGTGGGCCTCCTGGGCACCCTTGGCCTTGCTCGTGTACACGCGGGGCGCGTCGGGGATGTACTCGGCGCCGTACAGCTCCGAGGCCTGCCGCCGCGCGGCGTCGATCGCCTGCGTGCTCAGCGACGAGGAGTCSGTACGCATGTAGGTGATGTAGCCGTTCTCGTACAGCCCCTGCGCGGTGCGCATGGTCTGCCGGGACGCCATCCGCAGCTTGCGCGACGCCTCCTGCTGGAGGGTCGAGGTGGTGAACGGGGCGGCGGGGCGGCGCGTGTACGGCTTGGTCTCCAGCGAGGCCACCGAGAACGACGCGTCGGCGAGGCCGGCGACGAGCGACGTCGCCCGCGCCTCGTCGAGGTGGGCGACGTCGGCGGCCCGCAGCTGCCCGGTGTCCAGGAAGTCACGCCCGCTGGCGACACGCTGCCCGTCGACCGACGTCAGGCGGGCGTCGAAGGACGGCTCGGCCTCGTCGGCGACGGCGAACGTGCCCGTCACGTCCCAGTAGTCGGCGGCGACGAACGCCATGCGCTCGCGCTCGCGCTCGACCACCAGCCGCGTCGCGACGGACTGCACGCGGCCGGCCGACAGGCCCTGACGGACCTTGCGCCAGAGCACGGGGCTGACCTCGTACCCGTACAGCCGGTCGAGGATGCGGCGGGTCTCCTGGGCGTCGACCAGCCGGTCGTCCAGCTCGCGGGTGTTGGCCAGCGCGCGCTGGATGGCCTCGCGGGTGATCTCGTGGAACACCATGCGCTTGACGGGGACCTTGGGCTTGAGCTCCTGCAGCAGGTGCCAGGCGATGGCCTCGCCCTCGCGGTCCTCATCGGTGGCCAGGAAGAGCTCGTCGGAGTCCTTCAGCAGCTTCTTGAGCTCGCTGACCTTCTTCTTCTTGTCCGCGTCGACCACGTAGTACGGCGCGAAGCCGTTGTCCACGTCGACCGCGAACTTGCCGAACGGACCCTTCTTCATGTCCGCCGGCAGCTCCGAGGGCTGGGGGAGGTCACGGATGTGCCCGACGCTCGCCTCGACGTCGTACTCCTCGCCGAGGTACCCGGCGATCGTGCGCGCCTTGGCAGGCGACTCCACGATCACGAGCTTGCGCCCTGCAGACATCGGTCAGGCCCTTCTCAGACTTCGGCGGGCCGGACGACCCGCTTCCTCGTTCACCGCTGGGGACTCTACGGCGTGCCGTCAACCCCGCGGCAATCGCGATGCCGCGGCCTGCCGCAGCACCAGCATGACCGCGAACGCCAGGCACGACGCCATCAGGGCGCCCGCGGCACCGCCCAGATAGGCGGTCACCTGCTCGGCGCGGGCCTCCAGATCGTCCCGGTTGTTCCACGTGTGCGAGAGGGCGACCGCCGCGGACGCCCCCGCGCCGACACCCACGATGACGAGCCCCGCGAGCACCGCGCGCATCGTGGCGGGCGCCGGGGGCGGGTCCGACGCGAGGCGGAGGGCACCGGTCGCGGTCGACGGCCGCGCGGGCGTCAGCGCGACGAGCGCGCAGGCGATCGCGGTCCACGCGAGGACGACGAGCACCGCCGCGACGACGTCCGACGGCCGGTGCCACTGACCGATGAGGGTCGAGACGCCCGTCGCCGTCGTGTAGCCGGCGCCGAGCACGGCCGCCCACGGGCGCATGCGCGGCGGGACCACGAGCAGCAGCGCCGCCGAGATCGAGGCGGCCGCCGTGGTGTGCCCGCTGGGCAGGGTGTTGCCGTAGCTGGCCTCCACCCCGAGGTCCGGGCGGTAGAGGACCGCGTTCTTGAGCACGCGGGTGGTGAGGTTGGCACCGATCATCAGCACGGCCACCTGCACGGCCAGCGACCAGCGGCGGCGCAGCGCGGCGATGAGCATCGCGCCGAGGAGGACGGCGGCGATGGCGCTCACCGACACCACGTCGAGCACCCGCTCGGCCACCCGCCACAGCTGCGTCTGGCCGTACAGGGCGCCCTGGAGCGCGGCGTTCTCCACCTGCTGACCCGCCAGCGTGTCGACGAACACGCGCCAGAGCACGAACACCCCCGCGAACGAGAGCACCGCCACGACGACCGCGATCGCGACGACCACACCACGCCGGTCCGCGGCGGCCGGAGCCTGCCGCGACGGTGCGGGGATGACGGGGGTGTCGCTCACCGCACCAAGGTAGGTCACCCGAAGGGGTGCACCCGGTGCCGTTCCGACGTGCAGACAGCCTCACGGCAGCGGCGTCGGCTCCCCCGGCCCGACCACCACGGCGTGCCGGCAGCCGTCCAGCCGCGCGCGCACGTCGGCGTCCGCGTTGATGCACAGCAGGCAGCCGCCCCGGCGCTCGAGCTCCCAGCCCGCCTCGTCGATCGCCTCGGCCGCGTGCCCGCTGCGCAGGCTCACGGCGGCGAGGTCGAGCACCACCAGCGACGCACTCGCGGACAGCGCGCCCAGCAGCGCGCGGAGCCGGACCACGTCCGCGCGACCGAACGACCCCGCGGGCCGGACGTTCGCGGTCAGCCAGGGGTCCAGCGTGGCGGGTGCGGTCGCTGCGGTTGCATGCAGGCTCATGGCGGGCCTCCCGGCTCTGTCGGTCACGCGGTGCSTGCTCGACACCCACTTCACCGACCGGGGCTGTGCACAACCTGGACGTGACCACCTCTTTGCCTGTGGGCTGCGTCGACCGCGAGCGCGGTGTCCTCCGCGATCAGGTCCAGGTTCAGCGCCGCGGCGGCGCGCGTGCCGGCCGCCATCGCTCCGGTCACCTGGGCCATCAGGTCGGCCGCGTTGCCGGCCACCCACACGCCCGGGACGCTCGACGCCCCCATGAGGTCCGACGCGGCGTGCTCCCCGACGCCCATCTCGTGCGGCACGGCGACCAGCCCGAGACCGGCGAGCCCGTCCAGCCGCGCGACGAACCGCGGCATCACGGTCAGCGCGGACCGGGCCACCACCTCGCCCGACTCCAGCCGCACGCCGCTGAGCCGGCCGTCGGCGGCGAGCACCTCCGCCACGCGGCCGGGCACCACCCGCACACCTCGCGCTGCCAGCTGCTCGGCCTGCTCCGGCGTCGGGTCCGGGGCGGTGTGCTGGAGGAGGAGGACGTCGTCGGACCACTGCCGGAACAGCAGCGCCTGGTGCACCGAGCGCTCCGTGGTGCCGAGCACACCGATCGGCTGGTCGCGCACCTCCCAGCCGTGGCAGTAGGGGCAGTGCAGGACGTCGTGGCCCCAGCGCTCACGCAGGCCGGGGAGGTCGGGGAGCTCGTCGACGAGGCCGGTGGCCACCAGCAGGCGTCGCGCACGCTCGGTCGTCCCGTCGGCCAGCGTCACGACGAACCCGTCGTCCTCGCGTGCGGCGGCCACGACCTGGCCGGGAAGCACCAGGCCGCCGTACCCCACCAGCTCGGCCCGCCCGCGCTCCAGCAGGTCGAGCGGCGGCACCCCCTCCTGGCCCAGCAGGCCGTGCACCCCGTCGGCCGGCGCGTTCCTGGGCGAGCCGGCGTCGATCACCAGGACCGACCGGCGTGCCCGCGCCAGCGTCACCGCCCCGCTGAGCCCCGCAGCACCACCACCGATGACCACCACATCTCTCATGCGGAGAGCATCAGACGCCCCCACGCCGACCGGCAAGCATCCTTGCCGAAGTGGCAAACTGCGACCCATGGACGACATCGACCAGCTGATGCGCACCGTCGGCCCCCGACTCCGCGCGGTCCGCCAGCAGCGCGGGCTGACCCTGGCTCAGGTCGCGGACGCCACGAGCATCTCCGTCAGCACCTTGTCGCGCCTCGAGTCGGGTACCCGGCGCCCGCAGCTGGAGCTGCTGGTCCCCCTGGCCGGCCTGTACCGCGTGCCGCTCGACGAGCTGGTGGGCGCGCCCGCGACGGGCGACCCGCGCATCCACCCGCGCCCGGTCACCGAGCACGGCAAGACCGTCATCCCGCTGTCGCGGCGCTCCGGCGGGATGCTCGTCTACAAGCTGGTCCTGCCGCCGGCCCCGCCGACGCCCGACCCGGAGCTGAACACCCACGAGGGCTACGAGTGGCTCTACGTCATCGACGGCCACCTGCGGCTGGTGCTCGGCGAGCACGACCTGGTGCTCCCTCCGGGCGAGGCCGCCGAGTTCGACACCCGCGTGCCCCACTGGTTCGCCAACGAGGGACCGGGCCCCGTGGAGCTGCTGGTCATCTTCGGCACCCAGGGCGAGCGGGTGCACCTGCGCGCGTCGCCGCGCACGAAGGAGCAGGGCCGCCCCGCCCCCGGCTAGCAGTCCCGTGGAGAGGGAGCCGGGGGCAGGGCGGGGCTCAGCGGACCTGCAGCTCCACCGGCACGGGCTGCGGCTCGAACCCGGCGGCGGCGACCGTCGCGGGGTCGTGGCGCAGGCACGCGACCGAGCGGCGGGGGTCGTCGCCCTCGACCGCGGGCGCGACGAGCTCCGGGGTGATCGCCGCGCAGGCGTCGAACACGTGCGCGCACCGCGTCCGGTAGGGGCAGCCCGTGGGCAGGTTGGACATGTCCGGGGGTGACCCCGGGATGCCGGTCAGCTCACGCCTGGGCCCGCGCAGGGGCGGGAACGAGTGCAGCAGCGCGTCGGAGTACGGGTGCCGCGGGCGGCGGTACATGTCCTGCGCCGACGCGTCCTCGACGATCTCGCCGGCGTACATGATCGCGATCCGGTCGGCGATCTCGATGAGCAGCGAGACGTCGTGCGTGATGAAGATGACCGAGAACCCGAGCCGGTCGCGCAGCTCCGCGATCTGCTCCACGATCTGCCGCTGCATGACCACGTCGAGGGCCGTCGTCGGCTCGTCCATGATCAGCACCTGCGGGTCCAGCGCGAGGGCCATGGCGATCATCACGCGCTGCCGCATGCCGCCCGACAGCTGGTGTGGGTAGTCGCGCAGCCGGTCCGCGGAGATGCCGACCAGCTCGAGCATGCCCGCGGCACGCTCCAGGGCCTCCTTCTTGGTGACCCCCGGCAGGTGCGCGGAGATGCCGTCGGCGATCTGCCGGCCGATCCGGTACACCGGGTTCAGCGAATTCATCGCGCCCTGGAACACGATCGCGAGGTCCTGCCAGCGGGTGGCCCGCAGCTCGGCGTCGTTGAGCGTGAGGATGTCGGTCTTCTGCCCGTCGCGGTCGGTGAAGACGACCTCGCCGCCCGTGATCAGACCGGGCGGAGGCAGCAGCCGGGTCGCCGCGTAGGCGAGCGTCGACTTGCCGCAGCCGGACTCGCCGGCCAGGCCGAGCACCTCGCCGCGGTTGAGGGTGAGCGAGACCTGGCGCAGCACGTGCGTCGGGTCCTCGTCGTACCCGTAGTCGACCGAGAGGTTCTTGATCTCCAGGACGGGGTCGGTCGCAGCGGCGTTCGCCCGGAACGCGCGCTGGGTGGTCACGGCACTCACGCGCGATCCTCCTTGGCCTCGTAGACCACCGGCGTGAAGCCGATGCGCGGACGGATCTTGCGCTTGCGCATCGAGCGGGCGTTCAGGCCCACCGACCGCAGGCGCGGGTTGACGAACTCGTCGATGCCGAAGTTGATGAGCGTCAAGGCCATGCCCAGCAGGGCGATGAGCAGACCGGCGGGGACGAACCACCACCACGCACCGCGCTGCAGGGCCAGCTGCGCCTGCGCCCAGTACAGGACCGTGCCCCAGTTCCACTCGTTGGTGGGCGTGATGCCGACGAACGAGAGCGTGATCTGCGACAGGACGGCGAACCCGACGGTGCCGACGAACCCGGCGGCGATGATGGCCGTGAGGTTGGGCAGGATCTCCGCGGAGATGATCCGCCACGTGCTCTCGCCGTTGGCGCGCGCGGCCTCGACGAAGTCGCGTTTCCGGAGCGAGAGCGTCTGCGCTCGCAGGACGCGGGCGCCCCACGCCCAGCCGGTCGCCGCGATCACCAGCGCGACCGTGAGCCCCCCGGCGGACGGCAGCTGGCCCGCGATGATGATGATGAGCGGCAGCTGCGGGATGACCAGGAACACGTTGGACAGCGCGGACAGCGACTCGTCGCCGAACCCGCCGATGTAGCCCGCGGTGACGCCGACGATCACGCCGATCACCGTGGCCACCGTGCCGGCCACGAACCCGACCACCAGCACGCTGCGCGTGCCGAGGATCAGCTGGCTCATGATGTCCTGGCCCTGGTGCGTGGTGCCCATGAGGTGCGCCCACGACGGCGGCTGCAGGATGGCCGACGACCGCGCGTTCGGGTCGTACGGCGCGATCCACGGCCCGATGATCGCGATGAGGAAGAAGAACCCGAGGATCACGAGGCCGGTGAGGGCCTTCGCGTTGCGCATGAACAGGAACCGGCGCTTGCCCGTGCGCGGGGCCGTCGCGTCGGGCGTGATCTCCAGGTCCTCGAGGAACGCGGCTTCGACGGTCATGTCAGCCCTCCTGACGCGTGCGGGGGTCGAGGAAGCCGTAGGCGACGTCGGCTGCCATGTTGGCGRGCAGCACCGCGAACGTGATCACCAGGAAGCACCCCTGCATGAGGGGGTAGTCCTTCGCGTTCACGGCGCTGAAGAGGTAGTAGCCGATGCCCTGGTACGAGAACACGATCTCCATGACCAGGGTGCCGCCGACGATGAAGCCGAGCGACAGAGCGAAGCTGGACACCTGCGGCAGGATCGCGTTGCGGGCGGCGTAGCCCATCCGCACGGTCCGCTCCTTGAGGCCCTTGGCCTGCGCGACGGTCACGTAGTCCTCGGAGGACACGGTGACCATCATGTTGCGCATGCCGAGCATCCAGCCCGCGATCGACGAGATCACGATCGTCATGGCCGGCAGGAACCCGTAGTAGATGACGGACCCGATGAACTCCCACGACAGGTTGGGCACCATGCTGCGGTCGTAGCTGCCGCTCGCGGGGAACCAGCCGAGCGTCACCGAGAACAGCGAGATGGCGATCAGGGCGAGCCAGAAGTACGGCACGGCCGAGAAGAAGGTCGACAGCGGCAGCAGCCCGTCCATCCAGGTGCCGCGGCGCCAGCCGATGCCGGTGCCGACGAGCGTGCCGATGGTGAAGCTGATGAGCGTCGCGATGCCGACCAGCCCGATGGTCCACGGCAGCGCCTGGCGGATCACGTCCGCCACGGGCGCCATGTACGTGAACGAGATGCCCAGGTCGCCGTGCAGCAGCAGCTGCCAGTAGGCGACGTACTGGTCCCAGAGGGACATGTTCTCGTCCAGCCCGAACAGGGCGCGCAGCGCCTCGGCGGCGTCGGGGCTGATCCGACCCTGGTTCTTGGCGATCAGGGCGCTCACCGGGTCGCCCGGCATGATCCGCGGGATGAAGAAGTTGATGGTGATCGCTGCCCACGCGGTGATCGCGTAGAACACGATCCGGCGGGTGAAGAACCTCATCGGTCGACCTCCAGCACAGAGACGTCCACGGTCGGCCGCTCGCCATACGCGTCGAGCACGGACCCCAGCACAGGCCGGTCCTCGCGGTCCGCGTACCCCCAGCAGGCGGCCTCGCGGCCCTCCCCGACGGGCATCAGCGGCGGCACCTCGGTGCGGCAGACGTCGTTGGCGAACGGGCAGCGCGGGTTGAACCGGCAGCCGGCGGGCGGGGCCACCAGGCTCGGCGCCTCACCGCGGGCGCCCCGGGCGCGGGCCTCGAGGTCGTCCGGGTCGGGTGCGGACCGGACCAGCAGCTGCGTGTACGGGTGCTTGGGGTCCTGCGTGACCGACTCGGAGTCGCCCTTCTCGACGACCCGGCCGGCGTACATGACCATCGTCGTGTCGGCGAAGTAGCGGGCCGACGCGATGTCGTGCGTGATGTAGAGGATCGCGAGCTGCAGGCGGTCCCGCAGGTCGCGCAGCAGGTTGAGGATGCCCAGGCGGATCGACACGTCGAGCATCGAGATCGGCTCGTCGGCGAGCAGCACCTCGGGGTCGGCCGCGAGCGCGCGGGCGATGGCCACGCGCTGGCGCTGACCGCCCGAGAGCTCGTGCGGGAACTTGTCGATGTACCGCGCGGCCGGGCGCAGCTGCACCCGGTCCAGCAGCTCCTCGAGCGCGGCCTCCAGCTCGACGCCGCGCAGGCGCC
Organism: Cellulomonas sp. P4_B5_2; assembly: GCF_056402235.1. Classification (NCBI taxonomy): domain Bacteria; kingdom Bacillati; phylum Actinomycetota; class Actinomycetes; order Micrococcales; family Cellulomonadaceae; genus Cellulomonas; species Cellulomonas sp. P4_B5_2. Next base: position 420 of record NZ_JBFUHU010000080.1, on the reverse strand, counting down.
CGCGGTGGATCTTCAGGCTGCGCGTGAGCATGTAGCGCACGGTGTGCACGGGGTTCAGCGACCCGAACGGGTCCTGGAAGATCATCTGGACCTTCCGCACGTACTGGTGGAACGCGCGGCGGTTCTTCACGGTCGCGTCCTGCCCGTGCAGCAGGATCTGCCCGCCCGTGACGGGCATCAGCTGCGCGAGCAGCCGGGCGATCGTGGACTTGCCGGACCCCGACTCCCCCACCAGCGCAACCACCTTGCCGCGATAGAGGGAGAGGTTCACGTCGTCGACGGCGTGCACGACCTTCTGCGAGCGGAAGCCGCGGACGGGGAAGTGCTTGCGCAGGTCGATCGCCTGCAGGACTGGCGGGTCTTCTTCGTGCGGGGAGCTCATCGGGTCACCTTGGGGGTCGGGTGCGTTGGTGCKGCGGG
>NZ_JBFUHU010000079.1:0-11704 GCF_056402235.1 Cellulomonas sp. P4_B5_2 | reverse complement strand
ACCCCCGGCGGTGCGCTYATGTCGCTCGGCGAGCTGGCGGGGCTGCTCGCCTCCTACCTCGTCTGCGCGCAGCTGCTGCTCATCGGCCGGGTGCCGTGGTTCGAGCGGGGTATCGGGTTCGACCGGCTCGTCGCGTGGCACCGCTCGCTCGGCACCTCCGTGGTGCTGCTGGTGCTCACCCACGTGGCCCTGATGATCGTCGGCGGGTCGCTGCTGGACGGTCTGAGCGTGTGGTCCGAGGTGCCTTCCGTGCTGGCGACGCAGCCGTACCTGTGGCCCGCGCTGATCGGCACGGTCCTGTTCCTCGCCGTCGGGGTGTCCAGCGCCCGGCTGGCCCGCCGCCACCTCTCCTACGAGGTCTGGTTCGCGGTGCACCTGTCGATCTACGTGGGGATCTTCCTCGCCTTCGCCCACCAGGTGGCCGGTGGCACGCACTTCGTCGACTCGCCGATCGCCCGTGGGCTCTGGATCCTGCTCTACGCCGGCACGGCCGCCGCGCTGCTGACCTGGCGCGTGGTGCTGCCCCTGCTGTCGCACCGCCGGTACGCGATGCGGGTGTCCGCCGTGGTGCCCGAGGCGAACGGTCTGGCCAGCGTCTGGGTGCACGGCCGCGGGCTCTCGCGACTGGAGGCCCGGGGCGGCCAGTTCTTCCTGGTCCGCTTCCTCACCCCCGGGCACCGCGCGACGGCCCACCCGTACTCACTGTCCCTGGCGCCGACCGACGACCATCTGCGGTTCACCATCGGGGCGCTCGGGGACCACTCGACCGCGGTGGCGGACCTGCGGCCGGGGACGAAGGTGCTGGTCGAGGGGCCGTTCGGGCACTTCACCGCGGACCGCGCGACCTCCGACCGGGTGCTCCTGGTGGCCGGTGGCGCCGGGATCGGGCCCGTGCGCGCGCTCGCCGAGGAGCTGCTGGCACAAGGCCGTCAGCTCGTCGTCCTGCACCGCGCGCGTGACGCCGCCGGGCTCGCGCTCGCGGCCGAGTTCACACCGTCTCCGAGCCTCACATACCTGCCCGTCCCCGGCCGGCGTGCCCAGCTGGGTCACGACCCGCTCGACGCGCAGCACCTCGGGTGGCTCGTGCCCGACATCGCGTCGCGTGACGTGTTCGTGTGCGGCCCGCCCGCGATGGCCGACGCCGTCGCCCGCTCGGCGCGCGCCCTGGGCGTGCCGCGGTCCGCCATCCACCGAGAGGAGCTCGACTCATGACCACACCACGCTGGCGCGGCACGCTGATCTATGTGGGGTCGCTGGCAGCCATGGGTGCGGCGGGCTTCACCAAGTTCGCCGTCCTGGCGCCGCCGGCCACCGTCGCGGAGTCGAGCACCGACGGCACGTCGTCGTCGGTCTCGTCCTCCGACAGCACGTCGTCCGACGACGACGCGGCGGCCGGCACCGGCCAGTCCGGGTCGACCACCGATCCCGCGACGAGCACCGACACCGGGTCCACCGCCACGGACACCGTCACGATCGTCGGCTCCTCGGTGCAGACCCGGTACGGCCCGGTGCAGGTGTCGGTGACGTTCACCGCGGGCCAGATCACGGACGTGCAGGCGCTGCAGGTCCCCGGCGGCCACCACGAGAGCGTGCAGATCAACGCGCGCGCGACGCCGATCCTCGCGCAGGAGGTGGTCGCCGCGCAGTCGGCGCAGATCGACACGGTCTCGGGCGCCACCTACACGTCCGAGGCGTACGCCGAGTCCGTGCAGTCCGCGATCGACCAGCAGGGCTGACCCGTGCGCCACCTGGAGCTGGTGATGGGGATCCCGATGTCGGTGGACGTCCGGGACGCGGTGGACGAGCACGTCGAGCGAGCGGCCGTCCGGGACGCGTTCGACCGGATGCACGACGCCGACCGACGGTTCAGCCGCTACCTGCCGGACAGCGAGGTGAGCCGGTACGACGGCGGCGGCGCGAGCAGCGACCTGCGCGAGGTCCTCGGCATCGCGGAGCGCTACGGCGAGCTCTCGGGCGGCGCCTTCTCGGTCCGGCGGCCGGACGGCTCCTTCGACACGGACGGGGTGGTCAAGGGCTGGGCGGCCCAGAGGGCGGCGGACACCCTCACCGCGGCCGGGCTGACGACGTTCTGTCTGAACGCCGGTGGGGACGTCGTGGTCCGCGGCGAGCCCGAGCCCGGTCGCGGCTGGAACGTCGGCGTGCGTGACCCGTCCGACCCGCAGTCGTTCCTCACGGTGCTCGAGGTGCGCGACGGGGCCGTGGCGACCTCCGGCACCTACGAGCGCGGTGAGCACGTCTGGGACGGCCGCACGGGGCAGGTGGCGACCGGGCTGCGCTCGGCGACCGTCGTCGCCGCCGACCTCACCACCGCCGACGTCCTGGCCACCTGCGTCCTTGCCCTCGGTCCCGACGGGATCGCGTGGGCCTCGCAGCACGGCGCCGCGGCGGTGCTCGCCGTGGACGCCGACGGTGAGCTGCTCACCTCGCTGCAGGCAGCTCCAGCGTGATGGCGGCGCCGGGCCGGCCGTCCTCGCGCGCGGCTGCGGTCACGGTGCCGCCGTGCTGCGCCGCCACCTCCGCGACGAGCGCGAGCCCGATGCCGTAGTGCCGGCGCGTGCCGTCCGCGTCGTCGTCGCGGTGCGACGCGAAGCGCCGGAACACCTCGGCGCTCTCGGGCGGCATCCCGGGTCCGTCGTCGCGGACCTGGATCACCACGCGCGCGTCACGGGTGCTCACGTGCACCTCGACGCTGCTGCGGGCGTGGTCGATCGCGTTGTCGACCAGCGCGGTGACGGCACGGCGGACCGACACCGGTGAGGCCAGCGCGACGGCGTGGTCCGCTCCCYGACGCTCGATCCCGACGCTGCGCTCCGCCGCCGAGGCCCGGGCCGCGTCGACCACCTCGTGCGCCAGCTCGGCGGCGTCGACGGGCACCGCGTCCACCGAGCGCGCGTCCGCCGCCAGCAGCATGTCGTCGAGGACGGCGGTGAGCGCCGCGGCGTCGGCGAGCAGCCCGTCCACGTCGTGCTGCACGCGGTCGGGCGGGGCGGTGCCCCAGTCGGCGGTCATGTGGCGGTCCAGCAGCTGCGTCCGCGTGGACAGCAGCGTCAGCGGGGTGCGCAGCTCGTGGCTGGCGTCCGCGACGAACCGCCGCTGCAGGCTCAGGGCCGCGACCATCGGCTGCACGGCCCGGCGGGTCAGCCACACGGCGCCGAGCCCCGCGAGGACCACCCCGACCGCACCCGCCGCCAGGAGCGCGAGCACGAGCCGCGCCAGCTCCTCGCGGCCCTCCGACGGGTCCAGAGCGGCCTGGACGACCGTGCCGTCGTGGCTGCCCGTGAGCACGCGGACCGTGCCCACCTCGGTGGGTGCGGTCGTCCAGACCTCGTCGCCCGACCGCGCGACCTGCCGCATCGTGTCGAGGTCCGGGAGGCTCTCCGGCAGCTCCTCGGAGGTGGAGAGCCCGCGCGGGGACGCGACCGCGACCCACATGCCGGGTGGAGCGTCGTGGGCGTCGTCGATCGAGCGGACGGCACCCTCGAGCTGCGACCGTCCCGACTCGATCTGGGCCCGGACGACCACCAGGAGCACCGCGGCGCCGACCACGAGCAGGCACCCCAGGACGAGCAGCGCGGTCTGCAGGCCGAGCCGTCGGGCCGTGCGACGCAGCGCCTCGCGCTCGGCGCCGGTGGTGGGCGGGGTGGTCATCCGGCACCCAGCCGGTACCCCGCACCGCGCACGGTCGCGACGACGGACCGGCCCAGCTTGCGGCGCAGGTAGTAGACGTAGGTGTCGACCACGCCGTCGTCCTCGGCGTCGGTGAACACCCGGTCGAGGATCTCAGCGCGGCTGAACACCTGCCGAGGATGCCGGGCGAGCAGCTCCAGGAGCGAGCACTCCCGCTCCGACAGGTCCACCACGGCGCCGGAGGTGGTCGTGACCTGCCGCGTATCCGCGTCCAGCGTGCCGTCCGGCACGTGCAGCATCCCCACGTGCTCGCGTGTCCGGCGCCGGAGCGCCCGCAGGCGCGCCGCCAGCTCGTCCACGTCGAACGGCTTGCTCATGTAGTCCTCGGCGCCCGCGTCGAGCCCGGCCACGCGGTCGGCGGGGTTGCCCAGCGCCGAGAGCACCAGCGCGGGCGTCACCACACCCTTGGACCGCAGCCGGCCCAGCAGGTCCAGACCCTCGATGGCGGGCAGGCCGCGGTCGAGGACGATCACGTCGTAGGTCCGTGTCAGGCCGAGGTGCAGACCGCGCTGACCGTCCCTGGCGACGTCGACGTCGTAGCCCTCGCCGACGAGGATCTGCTCGAGCATCGAAGCGAGCTGCCGGTCGTCCTCGACGAGGAGCAGCTGCGCGGGTCCGGGCATCGTGTCCTCCCTGCTCAGCACGTGCTCGCATCGTACGGTGGCCTTGCCGGCTCCGAGCGTCGGGGTCGACGACGCGAGGAGAGCCATGACCGCACGGCGGCGCCACATTGCGGGGCTGGTCGTCTGCGCGAGCCTGCTGCTGGCGTCGTGCGCGGACGGCGGGCCGACGACGCCCTCAGCGACGGAGACGTCGACGAACTCACGGGCTCCGAGCGCCACCCCCACCAGCACGCCGCCGGCGCCCACGGCCACCGAGTCGGAGGAGCCCGTGCCCTTCCCGGCCGACCTGGAGCTGGACGAGCAGCCGTCCTCGGGTGACGTGGCGCTGACGCTGACCGACGTGACCACCGGGGAGCACGAGGGCTACGACCGCGTCGTCTTCCGCTTCGACGGCACCGGCACACCCGGCTGGATGGTGCGCTACACGGACGTCGCGACCGACGACCCGGCGGACACGATCCTCGACATCGCGGGCGACGGCACGCTGCAGGTGGTCCTGCTCGGGGTGCAGATGCCGGGTGCCGAGGGTCTCGCGTGGACCGGCACCAACCCGATCCTCACGCCCACGTACGCGACGCTGCGAGAGGTGAACGTGCGCGGACAGTTCGAGGGGCAGGAGCTCGCGTTCCTCGGGGTCGACACGCCGGACCACCCGTTCCGCGTCTTCGCGCTCACCGACCCGATCCGCGTGGTGGTCGACGTGCGACACGACGGCTGACGTCCGCACCTTGTCGGCAAAGGGCTGTCCGACACAGACCCCTCAGCTAGGTCGTCTGCGGAACAGCTCGGCTGGCTTCCCCCGTCGCCCTTGGCTCCGCCGTCCGGTCTCGACGAGAGATCCACGCATCGCGCGACGGAACGTGTCGGGCAGGAGGCGATGGCCGGCCACCGCCTCGTGGACGGCCCGCAGCTCCAGCAGGGTGAAAGCGCCGTCTGCTTCTGCGTGCTCGACGAGGAGGAACGGGTCGGCCGAGGACTCGTAGCGCCCGCGGAGATCGTCGACCGCGAAGTCGATGATGGCGCGGTGGTCGAACGGAAGGTCGGGAACCTCGGCGACAGGCACGAGCCGGCTCTCGGGCCGGGGAGGAATGCGGTCCGCGCGGACGACGTCGAGGTGGGCGACCGACAGCACCCATCCGCGGTCGTCACGGCCGGGGTCGTCGAAGACGTGGAGCTGCTCCGGACGAAGACCGGTGACTCCGGCCTTGACCCGGAGCGAGCGCACAACCGCGTCCGACAGCGTCTCTCCGGGGTGGAGGAACGTGCCTGGGAGCCGCCACGCCGCAGTGGGCTCCGAGCCCGTGGGTCGAACGAGCAGGACGCAGAGCTGTCCCCGATCGACGGTCAGGACCGCGGTGTCCACAGCCACCGACGGGCGCGGGTAGTCCTCGAGTGACCTGCCCGAGGCGTCGCGAGCGAGCGTCATGCGCGATCACCGGCGGCCTCGTACTCGCGCCCTCGGCGTCGATGGTCGAGCGGGGCACCGAACACTCGTCGGAGTTCCGCCACGACCCGGTCCTCGCGCGCGGCGGTGTCGGCCTCGTCCACGAGCACCCAGTTCAGACCGGCGCGTTCGCACAGGTCGACCCAGAACGCGTCGGCGGACTCCCGCCGGTCGCCGCCGTATCGAAGGGGATCGGCCTCGAAGGGCACGGCGTCCTGGCCGAGGACGATGTACAGGTCGCTGGCGTTCTTGGCTGCGTCGGCCCAAAGTGCGGGCGGCACTTCGGGCTCACCGAACTCCGCGCCCTTGAGCAGCCAGTACCCGATCGTGGAGAAGAGGTCGGTGTCCTGGGCGATGAACGGCCTGCCGTGGCGGGACGCGATCGCCTCCGCGGCCAGCTGCTGGGCGAGCTGGCCCCGCCAGATCGTGTGCATCTTCTCGGCGCTGACGTCGGGACCGACGACGTCGAGCTCGAGGTACGGACGGGCCCACTCTGGAAGCGCCACGGCGAGACCCAGCTCGTCCAGTCGCCCGGTCATCGTCGTCTTGCCGACGGACTCGGCACCGAACAACGTGACCCGCTTGCGCAGGTACGGCTGGAACTCAGGGAGTAGGTCCGAGAACGCTTCGATCGCGTGGTCGCGCACTCGTGTGGCCTTCGCCGGATTGACGAGGCGGCACGGATCGTAGGGAAGGAACTGGCCGCCGATCGCCGACGCGAGGTCGGCGCCGTAGGGCTCGGACGCCACGACGAGGTCACCACGCCGGGCGCCGAGGTCACGGAGGAGGCCGCGCCACATCGCCCAGAAGTCGGGCGCGTCCGCCGGCTCCTGCGGCAGCTCCTCGTGGATGCGGTGCACGACGACGGCACGGCCGAGGTCGGGCCTTCGAGCCAGGGCGAGCAGCGCCGCATGACGTTCCTCCGTGAGCGGCTCGCTGGGCTGCGTGCACAGCACCACATGGACGACCTGCGCGGCCCGGGCGGCGAAAGAGATCAGGTCCCCGTGACCAGTCGTCGGAGGGAGTGCGGTCACGAGCACCCACGCGCGCTCGTTCATCGCATGCTCCGGCGCCACGCAGCGAAGCCGAGCACGGCTGTGGCGATGAACAGGACGTACTGAATGCCTGCGACGACGAGTCCGGACGCGAGGTAGGTCCAGACTGCGATGACGTTCACGCCTATCCACACGAACCACGTCTCGATGCGCTTGTTGTCGAGCAGGAACTGGGCCAGGACCGAGCCTGCGAAGATCGCCGAGTCCGCCCAGGCAAGCTGCCCGCCGAGAAGGCCGACGAGCCAGACGCCTCCGACGTACGCCGCGACCGTCACACCGACGTACGCCGGGATCCATCGCCGTTCGTTGACGAGCCACGTCACGGGTCGAGTCTTGGCGTCCCGGCGCCAACGGAACCAGCCGTAGACGAGCTGCGGGGTCAGGTACAGGTTGAGCAGGGCCGAGGCGATCAGGCCGTGCCGAAGGAACAGCGCCGCGTACAGGACGGTGCTCACGGCCCCGAAGACGTAGTTGAACCTGCGCTGGAGGATGCAGAGTGCGGTGCTGGCGTACGACGTCGCCACCGCGAGTACCTCGAGCCACTCGACCTCGGAGCTCCATCCGGCAAGACGGCCGAGCGCGTAGCTCGCCGGGGTGAGGAGTGCGGCGGCACCGATCGCGACCAGCAAGTCGCGCCGGGCGGAGCCCGTCCGGCCGGTACGCCCATCGGACGTTGTGTCGATGTCCGTCTGCATAGACACGCGCGTCGGCCTCCGTCTGAGTCATCGCGCTCCGCGATGACCTCACTGTAGGCGACTTAGCGCAGTTCTGCGTTAAACATTGCTCGATTCACTCGTCCGATGCCCGGTCAGCGCGACCTGGCAGGCCTCCAGCAGTCGCTCGCGCAGCCCATTCGACCGCATGGCGTAGTCGCGCTGGCGGCGGACGTACTCGGCCTTGCCTTCGGGCGTCTCGATCCTGATCGCTGCCAGGTCGTACGACGTGAAGTCGTACGGGGATGCCGCCATGTCGGTGTACCGGACCTCCATCGCGAGCTCGAAGCAGTCGAGCAGCAGCTCGCCGGCCACGAGCGGACCGAGCTTGCTTGCCCACTTGTAACAATCCATGGCTGCGTGAAGACACCCCGGTTGCTCCATCGCGCCCGTCGAGTCGCGTGTGGGCCGGAGCGTGTTGCGGTCGACCGCCTCGGGGGTGAAGAACCGGTAGGCGTCGAAGTGCGTGCAGCGGATCCTGTGGGCCTCGACGACGGCGTCGGTGCCGGCCGACCCGAGCCGCAGGGGGAGCGGGTGGCGGTGCTCGTCGGTCTCCCGGTACACCATCGCCCACTCGTGCAGGCCGAAGCAGCCGGTGAGCGCCGGACGGCCGAGCGTGGCGGTCAGCAGGCCGTGGATGAACCGGACGGCGTCCCCGCGGTCGGCCACGAACGCGTCGGCGTCGAGCGTCACGGTGCCGTCGTCCGACGTCCGGTACCAGCGCCAGCCGGCGTGCGGGGCGGGGCTCTCCAGCGCGACACCGACCCCGGGGTGCCAGCGGCGCAGGACGGCGGGCGTGACCGGGTAGTACTCGAACAGGAAGTCCTCGATGGCGTGCTTCTGCTGGCGCGAACGACGCTCCCGGCGGCCGGCGGTGAACGCGTCGGCGCGCGCCGCGTGCGCCTCCGCGAGCGACTGCCACGTCGCCGCATCGAGCGCGGGGGGAGCGGTCACGGACATGCCTCCAGGGTAGGCGAGCCTGCCAGACTGCCCTCGTGATCATCGTCGCGTCTGTCTTCGCCGTCCTCGCCGCCCTGCTGCACGTCCTGTTCTTCGCGTACGAGTCGGTGCTCTTCGAGCGCCCGGACGTCCACGCGCGGTTCCAGACGCGCACCGAGGACGTCCCCGCGGTGAAGCCCTGGGCGTACAACCAGGGCTTCTACAACCTGTTCCTCGCGATCGGTGCCCTCGTCGGGGTGGTGCTCGCCCTGGCCGGCGAGGAGACCGTCGGTCTCGCACTGATCCTGCTGGCGTGCGGCTCGATGCTCGCCGCCGCCCTGGTGCTCGTCGCGACGAACCGCTCGATGGCTCGTGCCGCCGCGACGCAGGGCGCGTTCCCGCTGCTCGCCGTGGTGTTCTCGGTGGCTGCCCTCCTCGCCTAGCAACCCCGACCCCAACGCCGTCAGGGGCGACAGGCGTTATGGGTTCAGGAGACGCGGACAGGGAGCGTGGTGCGTGAGCAGACGGTGGGAGGACCTGCTGGAGCAGGTCGCGCGCGAGCGTTATCAGCGTCTGGTCGCGCACGCGACGCTGGTGTCGGCCTCGCCGTCCGATGCGCAGGACCTCGTGCAGGAGTCGCTGATCTCGGCGTTCTCGGGCCGTGCGCGGTTCGGGTCCGTCGAGCAGGCCGAGGCCTACGTTCGCCGGGCCATCGCGTCTCGCGCGATCGACGCCGGCCGGCGCAAGACGCGCGAGGCACGCCTGCTCGCCCGGGCGGCGGCGCAGGTTCCCGATGCCGTCGAGCACGAGGACCGGCTGCCGGGCGCGGACGTGGTGCGGGCGCTCGCCAGCCTCAGCCCGCGGGAGCGCGCGTGCGTGGTCCTGCGACAGATGGAGGACCTGTCGGTGGCGGAGACCGCAACCGTGCTGGGTCTGTCCGAGGGCGCGGTCAAGCGCTACACGTCCGACGGGCTCGCGCGGCTGAACGCCGAGCTCGGCAGCACGGCGGTCGCGGTGGAGCGGATCCCCGTCAACCAGCTGACTCCGACGGAGGTGCGTCGTGACCGATGACCTGCACGCCCTGCTGGCTCGGGCGTCCGACGAGATCGAGGGTGCTGCGCCGGTGCTGGACGGCGGCCGGCTTGGCGTGGTCCGGTCGGCGGCCCGTCGCCGCCGGATCACGCGGCGGACGGCCGAGTCGTTCGCGGGCGTCGGCGTGGTGGGCGTGCTCGGGGTCGGCCTGTGGTTCGGGCTGGGCCAGCAGTCGCCGGAGCCGGTGGTGCCCGTCGTGACCCCGACGGTCACGCCGACCCCCACCACGACGCCGAGCCCGACTCCCACGACGGCCCCGACTCCGMCCGGGCCGGTGACCCGGGCGGAGTCGATCGACGATGCCACCGTGATCGCTCGGCTCACCGCGCCGCGAACGGGCGAGGTGTGGCAGATACCCACGCTCGTGCCGGACGTCGAGGCGCTGCGGATCAACGAGGGCGACCCTGCTCCGGCCTACCTCGTGGGGACGCGGGGAGAGGCCTCGATCTACCTGACGACCTACGAGCAGCTCGGATCGTGGATCGTCAGCGGCCTCTACGAGGTGGACGCGCTGGGTGCGCGGCTGATCGCGTGCCCGAGCGCGCGCTCCTCGGACCCGTGCGCCTCCGAGGTGAACATCTCCCTTCCTCCAGGGGTCGTGCGGGACGAGGAGACGTTCTACGACACGCTGACGCTGCCGACGTCGATCGACCTGGGAGACGACTTCCGGGTGACGACGACGAGCACCGTCGCGTCTCCCTTCTACTCGTCCTCGCTCTACGGCGACGCCGACCCGTTCATGGACGACACGTTCGAGCAGCGGGGCCTGCGCGAGCCCGGCCCGGTCGCGCTCACGGTCCGGGTGCGGGAGTCGTCGGTGCCGGGGCTGACCAACCTCACCTACGGGATCCTGACGCCGTTGGGCACGTTCCTCCGGCTCCAACCGGGCGACGTCCCGGCCGGGGACTTCACGGCGATCCGGTGGGACGACGGCGTCGCGCGTGGAGCACCCGACCCTGCGGACGAGTACGACGACCCGGACGTGACCACGGCGCCCGGCGGGCAGCGCTGCGTCGCGACGACGTACTCGCAGGAGGACGCCCACGTGGCCGCGGACTGGCGCCCCGCCGGGACGACGCCGGACGGGCACCGGGTGTACGTGCCGGTGGCCGGCGGGAACCCGGTCTCGCGGGCGGTGCGGGCGTGGCACGAGGACAACTCGTCGACCCTCGCGCCCGAGGGTGTGCAGGGCGACGAGTACGGGGCCGTGCACGGCGCCGCAGCGGGCTACGCGTACACCACCGACGCGGCGTTCCTCGAGGCGAACGCGCTGTTCGCGCTGCAGGGTCCGGCCGGCGAGTGGCTGCTGGGCATGCGGTCCGACGCCGCCAACGTCGTCTACGAGTGCGCCTGACCGGCGCGGTCCGTGTCGGAGCGCGGGGGTGACGGCGGGAGGTCGTCCGGGGCGATGTCCGCGGCTTTCGTCGACACCCGGTGCAGCGCCCACTCGAACGGCCCGCGCCCGACCGAGACGGCCCAGAGCCAGCACAGCCCGATGGTCGTGAGGACGAACGCAAGCCACACCCCGAGGGTCGCCTGGTAGACGACGCCCTGCCCGAGGGCGGCGATGACCACGATGTGCACCGTGTACGCGGTGAGCGCCAGCGCCCCGACGGCCGCCAGCGGGGCGAGCACCCGGGGCCACCGGTCGGCGACCACGAGGCAGCCGGCGATGACCAGCAGGGCGACACCGACGTTGCCGACCACCTCGAACGTCGTCGACGAGTGCGGCTCGGTCGTCGCCAGCGCCTCGGGCCAGCCCAGGACGTGCATCGCCACCCACGAGCCGCCGTGCCCGAGGACCACCAGGCCGACGCCGACGAGCGCTCCGAGACCTCGTAGCCGCGCCGCGCGCAGGTCGCTGCGGCCGATCGCGAGCCCGACCAGCAGGTACGCCGTCCACACGATCGCCGGGTAGTAGTGGCCGACAGTGATCTGGGCGAGCACCGTCGGCCGGGCACCCTCGAGGCTCGCGGCGATGCCCTGGCCGAGCGGAGGCCCGATGACGGCGACGACGCCCGCGGCGGTGAGCAGGGCCGCCCGGGACCAGCGCAGCGCGACGCAGCCGATCGCGAACAGGAGCCCGTAGGTCGGCAGGATCACGACGACCGGCGTCGCGAGCAGGATGAG
>NZ_JBFUHU010000078.1:0-11884 GCF_056402235.1 Cellulomonas sp. P4_B5_2 | reverse complement strand
CCCCCGAGCCGGCGCCCGCGCCTCCCGTGCTCCCGACAGTCGTGCGCCGACCCGTGGCCCGGTCCACCGCAGCGAGCGCGCCGTCCTCCGTGCCCCCGGCCGGCCGCGCCGCCGCACCGCCACCGCCCGTCGAGCCCCCCGCCGGGCGGCCCGACACCTTCGACTTCGGCGACGTCATCGGGGCCGAGTCCACGCCGCCCAGCAAGCTCCGGTTCGACCCGACCGCGCTCGTCCTGATCGTCGTCGTCCTCGTCGTGATCATCGGCGTGGTCCTCGCGTTCCGGGCGCTGTTCTCCTCGCTCGACCCGGGCGACTCGACGGCCGATCCCGACACGTCGCAGAGCGCCGCGGCGCCGTCCACCCCGGCCGCACCCGCGGCGGAGGAACCGGCCGCGCCCGCCGCCCCCGTCGGCGGTGCACCCGTCATCGCCTCCGCGACGACGATCGACCCGTCCGACGCCGACGGCGAGCACCAGGAGGACGTCGCCAAGGCGTACGACAGCGACCCGGCGACGTTCTGGTACACCCAGACCTACAAGCGTGACGACTTCGCGGGGTTCAAGGACGCCGTCGGCTACGCCATCACCCTGACCACGAAGACCACGGTCAGCACCGTGACGCTGCACTCGAACAGCACGGGCGGGAACGTGGAGATCCGCGCGACCGACGCGGCGAACCCGACCAGCGGGGCGGTGCTCGCGTCCGGACCGTTCGGACCGGACGCGGTGTTCACCCTGAACCCCGCCACGGAGACGCAGTCGATCGTCCTGTGGATCACGCAGCTCCCGACGGCACCCGACGGCGGCTTCCGGCTCGAGCTGACGGAGATCGCCCTGTCCTGACGGTGCCGCGTCCTGACGCGGGTCCGGAACAGATCCGGCCTAGGATCTGTTGATCCGTCAGCCCCGCCGGATCGTCTCCGGCATGCCGAACCGCAAGGAAGTCTCGTGACCGAGCAGTCCACCACCGTCCGCGATCTCGTCATCGTCGGCTCGGGTCCGGCCGGCTACACCGCCGCGATCTACGCGGCCCGTGCGGGTCTGACGCCCCTCGTCATCGCCGGCTCCGTCACCGCCGGCGGCGCGCTGATGAACACCACCGAGGTGGAGAACTTCCCCGGCTTCCCGGACGGCATCCAGGGCCCGGAGCTCATGGAGGGTCTGCAGAAGCAGGCCGAGAAGTTCGGCGCCGAGGTGCTGTGGGACGACGCGTCGTCGCTCGACCTCACCGGCGACATCAAGACGATCGAGACGCTCAACGGCGAGACCTTCCAGGCCCGCGCCGTCATCCTGGCCACCGGCTCCGCGTACCGCGAGCTGGGCCTGGACGACGAGAAGCGCATGTCCGGCCGCGGGGTGTCCTGGTGCGCCACCTGCGACGGGTTCTTCTTCCGCGACCAGGAGATCATCGTGGTCGGCGGCGGCGACTCTGCCGTCGAGGAGGCCACGTTCCTGACCCGGTTCGGCAAGCGCGTCACCCTCGTGCACCGCCGCGACCACCTGCGCGCCTCCAAGATCATGGCCGACCGCGCCGAGAACGACCCGAAGATCGAGTTCGCGTGGAACAGCGAGGTCGTCGCGATCCACGGTGATGCCAAGGTCACCGGCGTCACGCTGCGCGACACGGTCACCGGCGAGACCCGCGAGCACCCCGCGACCGGCGTCTTCGTCGCCATCGGGCACGTCCCGCGCTCCGAGCTGGTCAAGGGCCAGGTGGACCTGGACGACGAGGGCTACGTGCAGGTGATCGGCCGGTCCACCGCCACCAACCTCACGGGCGTCTTCGCGTGCGGCGATCTGGTCGATCACACCTACCGCCAGGCCATCACCGCGGCCGGCTCCGGCTGCGCCGCGGCCCTGGACGCCCAGCACTTCCTGGCCTCGCTCGGTGACCTCGTGCACCCGATCCCGCCGGTGGAGACCTACGCCGAGGAGATCCGATGAGCGCCACCACCCCGGTCACCGACGCCACCTTCCAGTCCGAGGTCCTCGAGTCGAAGATCCCCGTGATCGTCGACTTCTGGGCTCCTTGGTGCGGACCGTGCCGGATGGTCGCTCCCGTGCTCGAGGAGCTGGCCGCCACGTACGAGGGCCGCGTCAAGATCGTCAAGGTCAACTCCGACGAGAACCCCCAGGTCACGGGCGACTACGGCATCGTGTCCATCCCGACGCTCAACTTCTACGCCGGCGGTGAGCTGGTGAAGTCCGTCATCGGCGCACGGCCCAAGTCGATGATCGCCGAGGACATCGAGAGCGTGCTCGCCACGGTCTGAGACCCGCACTCCCTGCCGAACGGCCCCGTCGCAACTGCGGCGGGGCCGTTCGTGTCGCTGGGACGGTGCACGGAGCATGGTCGCTCGCGTGCCAAACTCAGGTGCATGACTGCGCACCCCGTTCCCGACGGCGAGACGTCGGGCCCCCCCACGTCCTCCGCCGCCGGCACCGGCACGCGCCTCGACCAGTGGCTCGGCTCCTACGCCGAGCGCACGCACGGCATGCGGTCGTCCGAGATCCGCGCCCTGTTCGCCGTCGCCAACCGTCCGGAGGTCGTGTCCCTCGCCGGGGGGATGCCGTTCCTCGAGGGACTCCCGCTGGACATCCTCGGAGACCTGGCCCAGCGCGTCGTCGCCACGCGCGGCCTGCAGGCGCTGCAGTACGGGTCCGGTCAGGGCGACGAGACCTTGCGTGAGCAGATCCTCGACGTCATGGCGCTCGAGGGCATCGACGCGCACCCCGACGACGTCGTCGTGACGACCGGGTCGCAGCAGGCGCTCGACCTGGTCACCCGCATCTTCATCGACCCGGGCGACGTCGTCGTCGCGGAGGCCCCGTCCTACGTCGGCGCGCTCGGTGTGTTCCGTGCGTACCAGGCGGACGTGGTGCACGTGCCGATCGACGCGGACGGGCTGATCCCCGCCGCGCTGGAGCAGACCCTCGCCTCGCTCGCCCGCGAGGGTCGTCGGGTCAAGTTCCTGTACACGGTGCCCAACTTCCACAACCCGGCGGGCGTCTCGCTGTCCATCGAGCGACGGCCGCTCGTGCTCGAGATCGCCCGTCGCTACGGCGTCCTGGTCCTCGAGGACAACCCGTACGGGCTGCTCGGCTTCTCCGGGGACCCGCGGCCCGCGATGCGCTCTCTGGACGACGAGGGCGTGCTCTACCTCGGCTCGTTCTCCAAGACGTTCGCGCCCGGCTACCGCGTCGGCTGGGTGGTCGCCCCGCACGCCGTGCGCGAGAAGCTGGTGCTGGCCAGCGAGTCCGCGATCCTCTGTCCGTCCAACGCCTCGCAGATCGCGATCTCCACCTACCTGTCCACCTGCGACTGGCAGGGCCAGATCAAGGTCTACCGCGAGCAGTACCGGGAGCGGCGGGACGCCATGATCTCCGCGCTGGCCGAGCACCTGCCCGACGCCACGTGGAACGTTCCGGACGGCGGCTTCTACACGTGGGTCAAGCTCCCCGACGGCCTCGACGCCAAGGACATGCTGCCGCGGGCTGTCACCGCCCGCGTCGCCTACGTGCCGGGGACCGCGTTCTACTTCGACGGCTCCGGCGCCGACCACATGCGCCTGTCGTTCTGCTACCCCACGCCCGAGCGCATCCGTGAGGGCGTGCGCCGCCTCGCGGGTGTTGTCGCGGGCGAGCGTGAGCTGGTGGAGCTGTTCGGCACGACCGGGTCCGCCGGGCACGGCGACGTGCAGCAGCCGGGCCCGGATGTCGCCTGACCCGCCCCCGTCCTCTCGCCATCGGAGTCCTCGCACCGTGACCGCCACCCCGTCCCCCCGCGTCGTCGTCCTGGCCGGGGGCCTGTCCCACGAGCGCGACGTCTCCCTGCGCTCCGGGCGACGGGTCGCCGACGCCCTGCGGTCCGTGGGGGTGGAGGTCTCGGTCCACGACGTCGACGCCGACCTGGTGCCCGCCCTCGTCGAGTTGCAGCCCGATCTCGTGTGGCCCCTCCTGCACGGGACCAGCGGCGAGGACGGCTCGGTGCGCGACGTCGTGCAGATGCTCGGGCTGCGCCTCCTGGGCACCGGCCCGCGCGAGAGCCGCATCGCGTGGAGCAAGCCGATCGCCAAGACCGTCGCCGCACGGGCGGGCCTGTCGACGCCGGAGTTCGTCACGCTGCCGCAGTCGCTGTTTCGTGAGCTGGGTGCGCGCCAGGTGCTCGACGCCATCGTCGGCCGGCTCGGGCTGCCGGTCGTCGTGAAGCCCTCCCGCGGCGGCTCAGCGCTCGGTGTCACGCTCGTGACCAGCGCGGATGCCCTTCCTCAGGCGATGGTCGACTGCTTCGCGTACAGCGACACGGCGCTCATCGAGCGGGCCGTGGCCGGCACCGAGGTCGCCGTCAGCGTGGTCGACACCGGCGACGGACCCGTGGCGCTCCCCGCCGTCGAGATCGTCACGGACGGCCCCTACGACTTCGACGCCCGCTACAACCCGGGACGTACCGAGTACTTCGCGCCGGCCCGGCTCTCTCCCGAGCTGACGGCCGCGGTCGCCGACGTGGCCGTCGCCGCGCACCGAGCGCTCGGGCTCGACGCGCTGTCCCGCACCGACCTCATCGTCGATGCGGACGGCACCGTGTGGTTCCTGGAGGTCAACGTGGCCCCCGGCATGACCGAGACGTCGCTGCTCCCGCAGGCCGCAGAGGCCGCGGGCCTCTCCCTCGGCGAGCTGTACCGCGCGCTCGTCGAGGCCGCGCTCACCCGCTGACCGTTTTCGTACGGTTGTGGACGGGTGAGCTGTACGCGGTCAGCCCTTGAGCAGGCCCGGGTCCTCCGGAGCCAAGCTGGCGAGGATGCGGTTGAGGTCCTGCACCGACGCGAACTCGACCGTCAGCCGGCCGCGCGACTTGCCGAGGCTCACCTTGACGCGGGTGTCGAATCGATCCGAGAGTCGTGCGGCGAGGTGGTCGAGCGCCTCGTTCTTCACGCCTGCGCGGGGTGCGGTCCGGCGTGCGACCGGCGCTGCGTCCCCGCCGAGGGAGACGATCTCCTCGACCGCGCGAACCGACAGGCCCTCGGCGACGATCCGCTGGGCCAGGCGCTCGATCGCCGCGCCGTCGTTGAGTCCGAGCAGCGCGCGAGCGTGTCCGGCCGACAGGACACCTGCGGCCACCCGGCGCTGCACCAGCGGCGGGAGCTTGAGCAGGCGGAGCGTGTTGGAGATCTGCGGGCGAGACCGCTGGATGCGCGTCGCCAGCTGCTCGTGGGTGCAGCCGAAGTCGTCCAGCAGCTGCTGGTACGCGGCCGCCTCCTCCAGCGGGTTCAGCTCGGAGCGGTGCAGGTTCTCCAGGAGAGCGTCGCGCAGCAGGTCGGAGTCGTCCGTGTCACGGATGATCGCGGGGATCGTCGCCAGACCGGCCGCCTGCGTGGCGCGCCACCGCCGCTCGCCCATGATCAGCTCGTAGCCGTCGCCGGCATCGCGCACGACGATCGGCTGCAGGACGCCGACCTCGCGGATCGATCCGACCAGCTCGTCGAGCGCGTCCTCGTCGAAGACCGTGCGCGGCTGCTTCGGGTTCGGCCGGATCTCCCCCACCGGCAGCTCGGCGAACCGCGCACCGGGCACCGGCACGAGCCCGTCGGCCGACTCCGCGACGAGCGGCTCCGCAGCGACTGCCTCGACGAGCGGTGTCCCGTTGTGCTCGAGGTGAGCCACCCCGTTCGTGGACCCGTCGAGCCCGGTCGCCGACGTCGGCTCGGCCGTCGTCGGCTCGACCGTGGGTGGCTCCTCCGTCAGGGTCGCGGTCGCCAGCGCGGCGGCCGCCGCGGCCGCTTCACCGTTCTCTCGCTCGCGATCGGGGAAGAACACGTCGACGGGACGCTCCGCCCCGGTCGGCCGCTGGCCGTCCAGGCCCGTGGGGATGAGGGCTCCGAGGCCCCGGCCCAGACCGCGTCGCTTCTCGCTCACAGTTCCTCCTGACGGACGGCCGCAGCCGTCTGGTGCTCATGGTCTGTCGGGGCGGAGCCGTTCGACGCCTGCCCGTTGCTGTGGTGGTCGTCCTCGAGCTCGGTGGCGCCTCGCTCCGCCACCTCACGGGCGGCCTCCAGGTACGCGAGGGCTCCCGAGGATCCGGCGTCGTAGGTCATGACTGTCTGGCCGTAGCTCGGGGCCTCCGAGATGCGGACGGACCGCGGCACCGTCGTGCGCAGCGTGCGCTCCGGGAAGTGCGTGCGGACCTCGGTCGCCACCTGCTGCGCCAGGTTGGTGCGCGCGTCGTACATCGTCAGCAGGATCGTCGACACGTGCAGCCTCGGGTTCAGGTGGGCCTGGATCAGCTGGATCGTCTTCAGCAGCTGGCTGAGCCCCTCGAGCGCGTAGTACTCGCACTGGATGGGGATCAGCACCTCACGTGCGACCACGAACGCGTTCACCGTCAGCAGCCCGAGGCTCGGGGGGCAGTCGACGAAGACGTAGTCGATCCGCTCCTGCCCGCTCGCCACCCGGCCGTCGAGGTAGGCGTCCAGAGCGTTCCGCAGCCTCGTCTCCCGCGCCACCATCGAGACCAGTTCGATCTCGGCACCGGACAGGTCGATCGTGGCCGGCAGGCACCAGAGGTTCGGTACGTCCGGGCTCTCCTGGACCGCGTCGGCCATCGGCGCGCCGTCGACCAGGACCTCGTAGATCGAGGGCGTCCCCGCGCGGTGCTCGACACCGAGCGCCGTCGACGCGTTCCCCTGCGGGTCGTTGTCGAGGACCAGCACGTTGAGGCCGGCCTGTGCCAGAGCCGCGGCCAGGTTGACGGTCGTCGTCGTCTTGCCGACGCCGCCCTTCTGGTTGGCCACCGTGATGATGCGCGTCTGCGGGGGGCGCGGGAACCGTCGTCCGCGGAGCTCGATCCGACGGCGGGCATCCTGCTTCAGCTCCGCCATCAGCGGGGTGTCGTCGGACACCACCGGGAGGCTGTCGACGAGCGCCGCGCGACGGCTCTCCTCGGGGTCCAGATCATGGCGAGCAGGCATGGGCGAGATGGTGTCACGTGCCGGGACCTGTCCCGTGCTCTCGGCCTGCTGGGAGTCCGGTCCGGTTGTCCTGGTACTCCCCCCAGCATCAGCGAGGGGTACCGACTCTTCGGTGCTCTCGCCTGCGTGACCTGCGGCGATACGTTGGTCGTCCCATGACCCTGCGGTGTCGGCCGCCGCTGCGAGCTCCGAGTCACTGTGCGATGTTTCACGTGAAACGGGGGCACTGTGGTCCTGCGATGCAGGAGCGGCGACGGTCGGGATGTACGGCTCTCCCGCGCTCACCGGTTCGGGCCGGGCGCTCCGCCTCTGGCGCATGGCCGACGCGCCCGCGTCATGGGCGGTCGACTCCGTCTCGACACCGGCCTGTGGGTGTGAGGCAGCGGTGTGGGCCACGCCGGCGGCGGCCGGTCCGCTGGCCGGCTCAGAGCTCGACAGGGACGCGCCCGACGTCGGCGAGCCGGGCTGCTGGTCCGTCTGCTCCCGCTGCGGGACCTCCCGCGCGGCCGGGTCCTGCTCGTTGGCCTGCTCCCGCTGCGGAACCTCCCGCGCGGCCGGGTGCTGCTCGTTCGCCTGCTCCCGCTGCGGGACCTCCCGCGCGGCCAGGTGCTGCTCGGCTGTCCGCGGCATCCCGTTCTGGAAGGAGCCACTACCCACCGGCGCAAGGGGGTGGGCGGCCTGCTCTACAGCTGGCCGCAGTGCGTCCTGCGGAGCGGGCGGGACCTCCCGGGGGGTGCCGCGGGCTTCGCGCTCGGGCACCTGTTGGACCGCCTGGCGAGTCGCGGCCTGCGGCACAGCGGTCACTTCCGTGGGCCGCGTGCCTGCGTCGTGCTGCGCTGCCGGCGGGACGTCGGGCTGCGCAGGTCCCTGCTGAGGTGCCCAGGCCGGGGTGCTCGCGGTGGTCCCGTCGGGCGCGCGGTCGACGGCCTGACCAGTCTCCGCTTCCGGACGACGCTTCTTCCTACCGAACACCAGGCACTGCCTCCCGTACGACGCGGACCACTCTCGTCACTTCGACTCCCTCGATCGTGGGGGCGTCCACCACGGATGCCACGCCTGCTCCGAGCTTGCGGCCGACATGCTTGGCCGCCTCGATCTCGTCCTCCGCCTTGCCGCCCTTCAGCGCGACGAGCGAACCCCCGGCGACAAGCAATGGCAGCGCGAGCCGGTAGAGCTTGTCGAGCGAGGCCACCGCTCGCACGGTCACCGCGTCCCCGAGCAAGCTGCCGTGCTCGTCCTGTGCCCGGCCCCGCCGCACCACGACATTGCCGAGGTGGAGCTCTTCCGCGACCTCGCTGAGCCACGCCGTTCGCCGCTCCATGGGTTCGAGCAGAACGACCTCGGCGTCCGGAAGCATCGCCGCGACCACGATGCCCGGCAATCCAGCCCCGCTGCCGAGGTCGATGATCCGTCCTTCACGCGGGAGGAACGGAACGACGGCGGCGGAGTTCAGCAGGTGGCGTTCCCACAGACGGGACAGCTCCCGAGGGCCGACCAGCCCGCGCAGCTCCCCCTGGGAGACCAGCAGGTCGTGGAACCCCAGGACTGCCGTCCACGCGGGACCGAAGTACTGCTCGAGGCGGGCGTCGCCATCCAGCGGGTCGGCTCTGTCGGTCGCGTCCGACTGAACTTCCGCCACTGTCAGGTCCCCCAGGTTTCACGTGAAACAGTGCTGCTGAACATCGCGTGAGGGCGCCTGTGACGACGATCGATGGGCTGCCCTGGCTCTCGCGCGGCCCTACCGTACCGTGCGAGGGTTCCCTCCCCTCGCCGTCCACAGGACATGTCGCCGATCGACTTGTCCGGTTCTCGATGAGCACGGAGTCATCAGCGGCGCGGCCGTGGAACTGACGCGGGTACCAGCCTCCGGGGGCTCGTTTACGCGAGGTGCCACGTGCCTCGCTCCTTCGCGACCGCATGGTCGGCCGCGGCCGTTTCACGTGAAACACCCGTGCGGCAGTAGCCGACCGCGAGCTTTGGCGGATTCCTCCTTCGCGCAACTCGTCCAGCCGACGCGGACGCCCGCAACCAGGCCTGGCGGTGCCCTGAGCCGGGTCGTACGTCATTGTCCGCGACGGTGGTGCCAAGCATCAGGCGAGGCCCGTTCATGTGTGGGTCGGCGTCATGGCTCGGTGGAGAGATGGCGGTGCACTCGCCGGGCGATTGCGGTGGCTCGGAGACCTCCCTCCCACCCGGCGTCGCCGCTGTCGTGCCCGTAGGTGACGGTGTCATCCCGGGCCGCGAGGACGGAGCGACTGGAGCGGGGCCCGCCTCTGCGCTCATCGTCAGGCCGCCTCGGACGCCGCGAGTCCTCGATGTGCGTCACCTGCCAACCGTGGCGACCGCTCGCCCCGCTCGACCGTCCCGATTCCGGCACTCGCACGTCGCAGGTCGCGGACGCTGTCTGACACGTCACTCGTCTAGCTGCTCTGCCCAACTCGCTCGCCCACCGGGTGACGACCTGTCGCCCGAAGGCGCATCGCTGGCCCGCCCGGTCACGACCTGTCGCCCGACGCACGTCACTCGTCCACCCGGTCACGACCTGTCGCCCGACGCGCATCGCTCGTCCACCCGTCCACGACCTGTCGCCCGACGCACGTCACTCGTCCACCCGGTCATTACCCGCCCCTCGACCCGCGTCGCTCGTGCACCCGATGGTCGGACGCCGCGCTCCCTCGCCACTCGTGCGCCCACGCTCCGCACACCGAGCGTCGCGGCCGTCGACCGCACTCCGATCCCGGGTGCAGCCGGCTCACGTCGCAGCTCGCCAGCGCTCACTACATGTGCCCGCGTTGTCGATTGCCCGTCGCCATTCCCGGGCGCTGAGGGCGTGAGAACCGTGGACGGTATTGCGGCCGGCCGTCGCTGGCGACGGCCTGCTGTTTCACGTGAAACACGACTGCCTACCCGACTGAGCTCTACATCCCACGCACTGGCTGGCTCGCAACTGCTGCTGCTCTTGCTTCGACCCATGTCGGGGTGCCTTCGCCATCAGCTTCGCCCGAGGCCGGGAGCCTCATGCGCAAGCCCTGCCGTTAGGTGGCACGGATACTCCCGCCACCTGAGATCGCACGACGCCGCTCAACACCCGAGCCCGACCACCATCGCACCCGCCACAGAAGGCTCCGTAGCCCATGGCCGCGCATCTAGCTCACGCCACGCCCGAGAGTGCCATCTGGTCGACACCGTCGAGCGCGCACCTCAGTGACCGCCCAGGGGTCCGCGGGGCATCCGACTTCGAACTGCGCTTCCGCCGGCAAGCCGCCGGGTCCCTCCTGCCTGTAGCCGATCGAGACAAGTACGGCTCGATCGCGATCGCCGAGACAGACGCTATGGACTCGGTCACTGATCACGCCAGGGCGTCTGGCCCGCCCGGCGACCTGCCGGTGGGGGGCGGTCTGAGTAGTCACCGCGCCGCGATCTCGCCTTGGAATGGCCCAGCTGACACTCGGTGCCGACTCGCCGAACGCCGACGGCCCTGACTTCGTAGCGCGCCATCGGCCAGCGTGCCTTGGAGGGGGTGATCGGGACGCTCCTCGCGAACGCCACCGCACAGCCGACTCGCCGTCCGATCGCATGTTTCACGTGGAACATCACGAGGTGTGATCACCAGGGTCGCCCTGCCACCTGTCGGCGAACTCTCGTCTGCTCTGGGTGCGGCATTGAGATGAGCCCCAGGGATGGGGGCCTCACAAGCAGAGACGAGCGCCGAGCGGCCGTGCCGACGTGCCGTGGTGCCGCCGTGCCGCCGTGCCGTGCCCCCACGAGCCAACCGACGCCTCGCGACCCGGCGAACGCCGAGACGACTGCCAGTCCGTACGACCGGATATCGCAGGGTGGCACGCGGATGCGGCGCAGGGAGGAACTCTCCCTTTGACTGCGAGCTGTTTGGGAAACCGACGGAGAATTGCCTGCAGTCTCACGGCGAGATCTCCGACAGCATGACGTGGCCGTTGTTCCCCTACTCGCGACGGGTGCGACCCGCTCATGAGGGACACCACTCACGAGTACTTGGAGTCGAAGGGCAGGTAAGCGCCTCGCGCCATGTCCATCGGTTGTGGGTACCCGCAAGCCGTGCCAAGTCCAGCGAGCGCCGGCGGAGCGCGAAGCGGTGCCGCCTAGTGGCCCGACGATCTCGAGCACTGCACCCACGCGCACCACCTTGCGCGGCGGGCCAGCTTCCGAGCGCATGTTTCACGTGAAACGACGAGGACGACCTCCGCTCGGCGACGCGGGATGAGGCCTCCGATAGATCCGTGCGAGAGGCTCACTGCCGAACAGGTGCTGCGCCGGGACGCCAGGCACACCCTCTCCGACGACGTAGGCGTGCCGCAACGACCCTCGTCCAGCCAGGAAGCCAGCTCGACTCGCCACGAACGGTCGCATCAAGGCCGGACCGTCGGCACCAGAGAGGGCCACAGCCGGCCGGCGCCGGCTTCACTCGCCCCAACAGACACAGGTTCGTCTGCGGGACAGCCGAGCAGCGGCGCAGCCTCGTTTCACGTGAAACAGCGAGTCTTGTTCACATCACCGCCGGAGCCACTCCCAACCCTCGCCCCGTGTTTCACGTGAAACACGTACGACAAAGGGGTGGACCCCCACGGGTCCACCCCTTCGCCTTACGCCCTTGAGGGGCATGGATCACGCCGGGCGGATCACCACGTGCCGGTTCGGCTCCACGCCGTCGGAGTCACTGGACATCCCCGCAGCGGCCACGGCGTCGTGCACCACCTTGCGCTCGAAGGGGTTCATGGCACCGAGCGCCACGGCCTCCCCGGACGCCTTCACCCGCTCGATCGCCTCGGTGGCGACCGTGACCAGCTCGGCACGGCGTGCAGCGCGGTAGCCGGCGACGTCGAGCATCAGGCGGCTCCGCTCACCGGTCTTCGCCTGTACGGCCAGTCGGGTCAGCTCCTGCAG
>NZ_JBFUHU010000077.1:0-21972 GCF_056402235.1 Cellulomonas sp. P4_B5_2 | reverse complement strand
CCGCAGTGGTGATGCCCTCCGCGCCTAACCGGCACGGTTCCGCAGGCTCCTCGCGTGGCTGTACGCGTTGACCAGCGCCTGGTCCCAGATGCCGGTCGGCGCGCGGCCGAGCGCCCGCTGGATCGCCGCGGTGGTCTGGTCGTGAGCCGCGCGGGACTGGTTGCCCCACACGCCGTCGTCGCCGACGCCGACCACGCGCTGCGTGAACTCGATGCCGAACGGGAAGGTGACGCCCATCAGGTTGCTGGCCGCCCTCACCGCCTCGGCACGCATGTCGGTGTCCGCWCCCCACACCTGGTCCGCGCCCGCACGGACCGCGCGCTGGACCGCCTCCGTCAGCACGTCACCGCCGCCTCGTGGCGTGAACGAGCTCTGCCCCAGGTGGCTGAACGGTCCGACGTCCACGTGCAGGTGGTTCTTGTGCTGGCCGGCGATCCCGTTGACGCCGTCGCGTGCGTAGATGACGCCGAGACCGAGCTCCTGCGCCCGGTCGACGGCCGCGATGAGCTGTTCGCGCTCGTCGGGACCGTTCTTGTTGATGTCGGCCGCCTTGCCGAAGCCGCCATCGCTGTCGAAGTGCCACGAGCCGTGCGTGTGCACGGGGTGGACGGCGGAGAAGCCGTGCATCTCGCCGACCGAGTAGCCGTTGCGCCGGGCCCACAGGCAGAACGTCACGAGCGTCTGCGTGGGCGACAGCTGATTTCCGAGTGCCATGAGAAGACCGTCCCTTCCGGTTGACGCGCCATGGCGACGCGCCGTGATGTAGAGGAAGGGAGGGCCCGGAGGGTCCAGATACGTCAGTCGGTGGATGCCGCCCGGATCGTGTCGAGGTCGCGCACGGCGTAGCGGTGGTGCTCCCACTCCTCCTCGAGGATCGTGTGCAGGCACGACAGGACGGTCTCCGGGTACTGCGGCGCCCACGGGTTCGTGCGCGGCGCCGCCAGCTCCTGCGGCGTGACGGTCGCGAGGAAGTCACGCACCATCGCGACGCGCTCCGCCCGGACCGCGAGCACCTCGCCGTACGACGGCCGCTCGGTGACGAAGATCGACAGGTCCAGCCCGTCGCCCCCGTCCCCCGTGTTCGGTTGACCGATCGGGTGGTACGGCTGGTCGACCTGCAGGATCGCCCTGCGCAGCCAGGTGTCCGTGGCCATGACCAGGTGCCGCAGCGTCTGCGCGAACGACCACTCGCCGTGCACCGACACGTCGACCGAGCCGGCCGGCATCGCGTCGACCCGCGCGAGCGTCGCCGCCCAGGTGCGCTGCAGCACCTCCCAGGCCGCCCGCAGACCGGCCGGGTCGGCGGCGCGCTGGTCTGCCCGCCCGGGGAACCGGCGGTTGAGCTCGGCCTCCACGAACGGCACCACGTTCACCCCGTTGACCAGGAGCACGCCGTCGCCCTCGAGCAGCCACGGAGCATCGATGTCGACACCCGCCGCGTCCACCCCGCGCATCACGACGCCGGACAGGTCACTGCCGACGAACCGGGCTCCACTCAGGTCCGCGCCGCGGAACTGCGCGCCCTGCAGGTCGTCGGACCCGGTGAAGGTGGCCACGCGCTCCAGTGTCGTGGCGACCGCTCGGGGCTGTCCACGACCTACGCTGATCGCGTGGAGTCGACAGTCAGCGGCGTGCTCGCCGAGCTCGCGGCGTTGGAGGACCCGAAGATCCGGGCGGTGAACGAGCGCCACGGCGACGACCACGGGGTCAACCTCACCAGGCTGCGGGCGGTCGCCAAGGAGCTCAAGATCCAGCAGGACCTCGCCGGCGAGCTGTGGAAGACCGGCGACACCGCCGCGCGGCTCGTCGCGATCCTCATCAGCCGCCCCAAGCTCTACACCGCCGCCGAGCTGGACGCGATGCTCCGCGAGGCCCGCGTCCCCAAGGTGCACGACTGGCTGGTCAGCTACACCGTCAAGAAGAGCCCGCACGTCGAGGAGCTGCGCACCGCCTGGTTCGCCGACCCGGACCCGGTGGTGGCGAGCGCCGGCTGGGCACTGACCAGCGACCGCGTGGCCAAGTCACCCGACGGGCTCGATCTGGACCAGCTGCTCGACCTCGTCGAGGCGCAGATGAAGGACGCGCCCGACCGGCTGCAGTGGGCGATGAACGAGTGCCTGGCCGGGATCGGGATCCACCACCCCGCGTACCGCGCTCGCGCACTCGCGATCGGTGAACGGCTCGAGGTGCTCAAGGACTACCCGACGCCGCCCGGGTGCACCTCGCCGTACGCGCCGATCTGGATCAACGAGATCGTGCGGCGGCAGACGGTGGCCCAGTAAGTCCAGGCGCCGACGACCCTCGCATCTGTAGGGTCCCGGGCATGTCCAGGCCCGAGGTCACCCGACACCCGTCGACGGCGATCCGGCGCAAGCTGAGCGCGGCGGCCGACTCGACGTCGCTCGTCCGGATCGAGCGGAGCCCCCGTCACGCCGACCGGCTCTACGGCTTCGTCGTCGGGATCGGGAACAAGTGGGTCCTCGTGGCGAAGACGATGGACGGCGGCTACTTCGACGGGTACGCGGCGATCCGGCTGCGCGACGTCCGGCGAGTCACCCGCGACCGGTCCTTTGCGAGCGCCTTCGCCCGCACCCAGCCGGAGTGGCCACCCACACCGCCGCCGGGGGGCATCGACCTCGACTCCACGAAGGGGATGCTCCGCACGCTCGGAGCCACCGCACCGCTGCTCGGTATCGAGAAGGAGCGGGAGCGCTCCGCGACCTGGATCGGGACGTTCGTCGGCCTCAGCCACGGCGCGGTGGGACTCCACGAGGTGCACCCGGACGCCAGCTGGTACGAGCAGCCCCTCTGGTACGAGCGTCGAGCGGTGACGATGGCGTCGGTCGGCACCCACTACCTCACCGGCCTGACGGCGGTCGCCGGCACACGGGCGCGACCGTGACCGTGGAGCGGACCCTGGGGAGGGTCGACGAGGACCTTCGCAAGGGCGACGTCGCGATGGCGCGCAGGCGCCTGCTGAGCGTCGTCGAGAGCCTGCCGCACGCGCTCGACGCCCGTGAGCGTCTCGCCGAGATCTACCGGGGTGACGGAGATCGGGTCGAGGCAGGGCGCTGGTCCTACCTCAGCGCACAGCGCGACCCCGCCGAGGTCGACGCGTTCGAGCGCGCCTGCGGCCGCAACCCGGTCCGGATCATGCGCGGACTCCGATGGCGCGGGCCTGAGGCGCAGGCGGCCACCGAGCTCGCGCAGCAGAGACTGCTCGACGTCCGCGCGCGTGCGGAGTCCACCGCACGCAAGACGCTCGACTGGTCGGATCGCGGCCGCGACGTGGCCGGGCCCTGGTGGGAGGACCTGCCTGCGATCGGCTGCGCGATCGTCGGCCTGATGCTTGTCGGGTTGGTGGTCGTCGGCGCAGTGACGGTCGTCGGCTGGATCTTCTGAGCCACGCTGGCTCAGGAACGCGCGCCCTGCCTGTTCGGCTCCTCGATCGGCGCCGCGTCGACGAAGGTCCGGGCGTGGACCACGTCGGCGTCGTCGACCAGCCACAGGTGCAGGCGCGCGGCCGGGACGTCTCCGGGTGCAGGGACCTCGAGCCGCACCGCGCCGGAGAGCACGAACGGTTCGGCCTTGACCTGCTCCGACTCCACGGCGAACGCCCGCTCGACGTCGGGCCGCCCGCCGGGCGTCGACCACGCCGCTCGCACCCGCCCTGCCAGCGGCGCCGAGCCGTGGTGGGACAGGTGCACGTCCAGCGCGAGGGGGCCGTCGGGGCGGTGGTCGACGCCGGGCTGCGCGTGCCGCAGGACGTGGCCATCATCGGGGTCGACGACATCGAGGAGGGGCGGTTCTCCCGGCCCTCACTGAGCACCGTGTCGCTGGACACCCCCTTCATCGCGAGCCAGGCGGTCGCGCGGATCACCGCACGGATCACGGACCCGGACGCGCCCGCGGTCGAGATCACGGCACCGCACCAGGTCCTGGCGCGCGAGAGCACGGCGACGGGCGCCGGGTAGAGCCCCCGCAAGGTGAGCGACGATGCGGCCGCTCAGCGCGGGACGTCTCGCAGCAGCGACTCGGCAACTCTCTGCCAGCGACGGGCGAGCCGTCCGCCGGGGCGATGAGAGGTCAGTTGCCACGCGCCACAGGGGACGCAGAAGTGGACAGCCACGGGGCCAGTCAGCCCACGCGCCGCTCGGTGGTGGGTGATGGACTGGAGTGCCTTCGCCGCGTCGTAGAGGTTCGCGTACGGGACCTTGGAGCAGTCGGCCATGAGGATGACTTCGTGCGGGGTGCGCGCTGGGTCAAGTCCAGTCCGCACCTGGGTCTGCCTCATATGCGCGACGCCGGTGATGGCTATAAGCCGTGACCCGTCAAGACTATCCGGACGGCCTCGGAAGCGGGCTTGATCGGCAAGGCAACTGCTCGGCCGCTGAGGGCGGGGGGCATGTCGGAGGTCGCTCCTACCGTGAGCCAATGACCGTCCGACCGTTCACGATCGACGTGCCTCAGCCGGTTCTCGACGACCTGCGCGACCGCCTGTCTCGCACGCGCTTCCTCGACGACTCCCCTCGTCGGCCCGCCTCGGGCATGACGGCGGCGTACCTGAGGGAGCTCGTCTCCTCGTGGCAGACCTTCGACTGGCGCGCCCGCGAGGCGTGGCTGAACGCGCACCCGCAGTTCCTCGCCGACGTCGACGGCACCACGCTGCACTTCGCCCACCTGCGGTCGTCGACCCCGGATGCTCCGGCGCTCCTGGTGATGCACGGCTGGCCGCACACCTTCGCGCTGCAGCTGGACTTCGCCGACCTGCTGCCGGACCTCGACGTCGTGGTGATGAGCCTGCCCGGCTTCACGTTCTCTCCCGCCCTCGACGAGCCGACCACCGAGCAGCGCCTCGCCGAGCTCGGGCACGCGCTGATGACGGACGTCCTCGGGTACTCCAGCTACCTCACCTACGGCGAGGACGCCACCGCGAACGTGAGCGACCTGATCGCCGCGACGCACCCCGAGGCGGTCGCCGGGATCGTCGTCACCCACGCGCACTTCCTGTCCCAGGACGAGCGCGAGGCGACGACCGACCCGGCCGAGCGCGCGTTCTACGACCGCATGTCGGCGGGCTGGTACGAGCAGGCGGGCTACGCGCACCTCCAGGGCACCCGGCCGGACACCCTCGCCGCCGGGTTGAACGACTCGCCGGCCGGGCTCCTCGCGTGGATCACGGAGAAGCTCGTCGAGTGGAGCGACACCCCGGCCGGAGACCCCACTCTCGTGGAGCGCCACATCTCGCGCGACCGGATCCTCACCGAGGCGACCCTGTACTGGGTGACGCAGAGCATCGCCACGTCGTTCCGGACCTACTACGACGGGGAAGACGCCGTGATCCCGCCCGTCGAGGTGCCCGCCGCCGTCTTCATCCAGCGACACGAGCACGACAACCCGGAGTCGGTGGCGCGTCGGTTCTATCGGGACCTGCGGGTGTTCGAGGTGCTGCCCGAGGGTGGCCACTTCACGGTCGCCGAGGTTCCGGAGGCGATGGCGGAGCGGGTGCGACGGTTTGCGCGCGAGCTGTGATCCTCCGGAGCCGTTGACGCGGGCGACGGCCATCCCCCATGGTCGGGCGATGCACTCGTCCATGGCGCTCTCCGACGATGCCGACGACCTCTCGCAGGCGAGGTCCCGGTTCGCTCCTCCCGACAACGAGGCTCCCGGCGTCGTCGGCGTGAGCGGTGTCATCGGGCGGTCCGCCGACACCGCGATCCTGCTGGGCAGCCTCGCTCGCTACACCAACGGGCTGCATATCGACCTGGCAATCCGCCGTCGCCTCGACCCCGAGCAGCCTGATCACCTGCACGCGATGTTCAACGCGGGGTTGCTCGTCGGCGTCGAGCTGTCCGACGGTCGCGCCGTCGTCGGCGGGTACAACGACTGGAACAGCCTGCCCGCCGCGGACGAGCCGGTGCTCACCCACCGGGGCGGCGGTGGCGGCGGTCGCGAGTGGTCGAGCACCCTCTGGCTCACCCCCGCGCCGCCGCCCGGGGACCTGGTGATCGTGGTCGCCTGCCTGGCCCTCGGCGTCGACGAGTCGAGGTTCACGGTGGACGCCGCGGCGCTCCAGGCCGCGGCCGACAAGGCCGAGGTCCTGTGGCCCCGCGAGCCGGACCAGGTGCATCGGCACATCGAGCCGCCGCCGGTCGACGTGCCGCCGGGCGGCTGGTTCGAGAGGGCGTTCGCCGCCCTACCGACCGACGGACCGGCCGGCTGACCCGGCCGACCACTCGTCCTCGAGCACGGCGTACACGTACGCGTCGTGCCACAGCGGCGTGCCGTCGGCGTCGGTCGCGAACGACGCGGCCCGCGTGATGTGCCCCTCGCGTCGCATCCCGAGCCGCTCGAGCAGGCGCCACGACCGGGTGTTGTCGGGGTTGCACCGCGCGGTCACGCGCTGCGCGCCCCAGCTGCGGAAGCAGACGTCGAGCAGCGCGGTGGCCGCCTCGGTCGCGTAGCCCTGACCCCACTGACCGGGGTCGAAGACGTACCCCAGGGTGTACGCGTGCGGGTCGTCCCGGTGCAGATACAGGTTGCCGATCAGCCGGTCGTCACCGGTGCGGCAGACGGCCCAGAACGACTCGTCGCCTTCGCGGTCGAACGCGAGCTCGTGGCACTGCAGGCGACTCTGCACGCCGTACGGCTCGAAGCGCACAGCCTCCGGTTGCGACAGGTAGGCGTGGAGCGCGTCGCCGTCGGTCGCGGTGAAACGCCGGATCGTCAGCCTGTCGGTGCGGATCTTCTCGAGGGCGCCGGCGCCCTGCTTGGTGATCACGCCCACCAGCCTGGCCTCGGCGAAGGCGCGCTGGGGTGGACCTAGGTCACCGTCGGGACGAGCTCAGGACGGGAAGTGCCTCCAGTGCCCTTCCGAGACGACCTCGACGGCGCCGTCGACCACGGTGATGGCCGTCGCGTCGTCCATCGCGTACGCCGGACCCCCGACGCGGGCCGCCCAGCGCTCCGCGGCGGCCATCGAGTTGCCCGGCATGCCGTCGGGCGCCAGGTGCGGGCAGATCGAGAAGTCGACGAGCCCCAGCGTGCTGTCGTCGCCGGTCGGCGGCTTCCAGCCCACGAAGTCCTCGCCGATCCGGGGGGTCATCACCATGCTCCCGGCACTCAGCCCCACCCAGACGGTCTCGCGCAGCGACGGGATCAGGTCGGCCAACCCGGACTCGCGCATCCAGTGGCACAGGTAGAGGGCGTCGCCGCCGGCCACCAGCAGCACGTCCGTCTCCCGGACCAGCGGCACCCAGCGCTCGTCGTCGATGCTGGGCAGCGCGGTGAGCTCCAGCACGCCGACGGACTTCCAGCCCAGATCGACCATGGGGTTCTCGGCGGTCCCGCTGATGAACTCCCAGGCCTTGACGCCCGGACCGACCCACGGGTGCCCGTACTGCGCGGTGGGGATGCACAAGGCGGTGGACTCGGAGATCGGCTTGCCGAGCAGGCCGACCAGCGCGTCGCGGATGCTCGGGTTGGTGACGCCGCCGGAGGTGAGGAGAAGCTTCACGACGCCCACCGTATCGACGCTCACCGACGGACGATGCCCAGCCAGCGCGGCACCCGCCGCCGGTAGTCGTCGTACGGCGCACCGAACTGCTCGTGCAGGAAGCGCTCCTCGGGAAGGATCGCGCCCCAGAGGACAAGCAGCGCGGCCGCCGGGAAGTGCACGAGCCCCCAGAACGTCGGCACCAGCAACGCCACGGCGAGGTAGAGCACGAGCAGGCCGACGTACAACGGGTTGCGGGAGATCCGGTACGGACCCTCCTCGATCATCGCGCGCGTCGCCTGCCCCGGCAGCAGCCCCGTCTCGTGCCGGCCGAACAGCCACAACGACCAGCCGTTCCACGCGAYGACGAGGACGACCAACGCCCAGCCGACCGGGGTCCGCCACCCGCCGAGGACGAGCGGGTCTCCCCAGGCCCGCGTGGCCAGCCAGCCTGCGAGCAGTGGCGCGCCGATCGCGACAGGCGGCCAGAGCCGGAACGCCACGACGCCGTCAGGACCGCTCGCCATGACGTCAGTCTCGTCCGGCTACCGACGCGCGGCCCAGACCAGCACGCCGGACCCGTCGACCTCATGCAGGTCCACGACGTCACCGCCGACGCCCGCCGTCAGCACGTCACCGGGCTGCGCGGTGCCGACCTCCCACGTGCCGTCGGGCTGCTGGTAGGTGAGCGCGGGCCCCGGCCCCGCGTCGTACGGCAGCGACGCCGTGCCGCCGTCGGCCACCAGGCACACCGACCCGTCGCGGCCGGCGTACGCGCTGGCGCCGCCCGGCAGCACGGTGATCGCCCCGGCCGGCGACTCGTCGCACGCGTACACGACCTCGCGCGCGGGCGGTGTGGTCACGGTCGCGACGACCGCCCACGCCACGAGCGCCACGGCCAGCCCACCGGGCACCAGCCGCCGGGCGGGCGGCAGCGACGGGCGGCGCACGACTCCCAGCACGGTTGCCGCGAGGGCGAGCCCGAGCAGCCCGCCGATCGTGTTGAGCAGCAGGTCGTTGACGTCGAACGCGCGCCACGACCACCCGACCGCCGCCGACACCAGCAGCTGGACGGTCTCGATCACGAGCGTCACGACGACGCACGCGAGCACGAGCACCTCGTACCGCCACCGCACGACCAGCGGCAGCAGGAGGCCGAACGGCACGGTCATGAGGACGTTGCGCTGCACCTCCCACCCGCCGAGCAGGTCGGGCCGCCGCAGCGCCAGGTCGTAGGAGGGCCCGGTGCCGCGCTCGAGTTGCATGGACGGCAGAGGCAGGAAGGCCGCGCCGGCGAGCACGACGAGGTAGAGCACGAGTGCCACGGTCGCGGCACGGTGGAGGGCGGGAGCGCGCTGGTCGATCACCGCACCAGCCTGGTCGGGCGCGTGGACCCGCGCGTCAGCCGAGGGCCGGACCGTCAGTCAGCCCACGGTCGGACCCTCGCGCTCAGCCCACGTCCTGCGCGGCGAGCGCGTCGGTGAGCAGCCCGACCAGCGCTTCGAGCTGCACGTCCGTGGACGACACGTCCTCGTCCCCGGCACCGTCCAGCGCCCGTGCCGCCAGCCCCGCCTTGCTGTCGATCAGCTCGGCGATCTTGGCGTCGATGGTCTGCGCGGCGATGATCCGCCACGCGGTAACGGGCTCGTCCTGGCCGATCCGGTGGATCCGGTCGATCGCCTGCGTCTGCTCGGCGTCGGTCCAGGACAGCTCGGCCAGCACCAGGTTGGAGGCGACCTGGAGGTTCAGCCCGACGCCGGCGGCCATCAGCGAGCACACGACGATCTGCACCTCGGGGTCGTCGGTGAACGCGGCGATGTTCTTGTTGCGCGTCCTCGTCGTCTGGTCGCCGCGGATCGACGCGTACTTGATGCCGCGGTCGGCGAACGTCTGCTCGGCCTGGTCCATCACGTCGATGTGCCTCGCGAAGAACACCACCTTGCCGACGTTGCGGGCCAGCTGCGCGGCGTAGTCGGCAGCCAGCCCGGCCTTCGCCTGACCGATTCGACGGACCATCGTGAACACGTTCTCGCCACCGGTCTGCGAGCTCGAGTCCTTGAGCTCCGCGGCCGCGACCCGGCGCACGAGATGGTCGTCGATGCCCTCCACCACGGCCCCGCTGCTGGTGTGCCACTCGACAGCAGCCCGGTAGCGCTCCACCAGCCGGTTCGCGAGGGCGGCCTCGGCGGCGCGGATCGAACGGCCGACCGCTCCGTCGAGCTCGACCGGCAGGTCCGCCACGCGGCGTGCAGGGATGTCGGCGACCACGTCGATCTTGCGACGACGGACGATGCCCATGTCGATCACACTGGCCCGCGCGGCGGCGGAGAACCCTCTGTCGGCCGGCGTGAGGCCGGTCTCCTCGAGGGAGGCCATCAGCGCACCCAGCGGCTTGGTGTCGTCGATCCAGCCCAGGAACTGCCAGATCGCCCGGAAGTCCTCGATGTCGTTGATCAGCGGGGTGCCCGTGAGGGCCATCAGCAGCGGCCGGACCGTGCGGGCGCGGATCCGCTCGGAGATCGCCAGGACGTGCTTCGAGCGCTGCGAGGACTTGTTCTTGATGAAGTGCGCCTCGTCGACGACCATGCCGCGGAACCCGTGGTCACCGAGCCAGCCGACGTGCCGGTCCAGGAGCTCGTAGTTCACGATCACGACGTCCGCGAACCCGTCCATCCGGTCGCCGTCGCCATGGACCACCGTGGGCCTGCGGAACGGCGTCCACATCCCGACCTCGTGCGCCCAGTTGGTCTTCACCACGTTGGGCACCACGACCAGCAGCGGGAAGGCGTCGGCCGCCTGCGCGGCGAGCAGCGCCTGGGCGGTCTTGCCGAGCCCTGGCTCGTCGGCGAGCAGGAACGTGCGGTGACCGTTGGCAGCGGCCGTGACGACCCGCGCCTGGTGGGGCATCAGCTCCCGTCCCGCGGAGACGGACACGGGCCGGGCCTCGGGCAGCGCCATGCAGGCGGGGGCACCCGTGGCGGCGACCTCGAAGGACCGGAAGAGCGGCTCGAGCAGCTCCCAGCCGGCCAGACGATGGGTCCGCGGAGCGGTCCGCTGGGCCGCGGCCTCGTAGTCCGGGGCGAGGAACGGGTTCGACAGCTGCCGCGCGATGACCGACCGCGGCACCACGCGGTTCTCGACGCCGGGCGCCGGCGCGGCAGGCGCCGCGGGAGCGGGCTCCTCCGGCGGCTCCAGCCCTCCCTCGCGCATCAGGGTCGCCTTGTAGGCGTGCGCGGCGTCGGAGACCTTGGCGTCCTCGGCCAGCAGCGCGAGCAGCGAGGTGTCCCTGGCGGCCGTCCTGGCCAGCATCGTCGCGACCCCGTCGAGCCGCTTGAGCTGCTCGGCACGCTTCGCCGTGGTCAGGCCTGTGTCGGCCTTCACCCGGGCCCGCTCCTCGCGCACCAGCAGCGCGACGACCTGGAACTTCGTGCGCATCGCTGGGCGCGTCGGCGGCCGCTGCACCGCGCGGTCGACCTCGCGGGCGACGTCGGCGAGCACCGGGATGATCCCCTGCTCGGCCGGGCGCTGTGGGGCGCGGCGGCGCTGGGTGCCCGGATCAGTGCGCGCGCGACCGGACCCGCGTTGGCCTGGTCGAGCCACATGTCCTCCTTCTCAGCACCGCGACTGCGGTGCAGCGCGCCGCTCAACGCTCGCGTCGGACCCGTCCGGGCCGCAGACGATTCCGGCCAGGGCGCTCGGATCGGCCGACCGGGTCACCGGGCATCGTGTCCGCCTGCGCCGCCCGCCGGTCGTCGCTCACGCCGATGGTGGCACGCCGCCCGGGGCTGATGAACCACCGAGGGGCACTGTCGCGGCCGTGCTTGAGCGTTGAACAAGCGGAGCCTACCGCCGGACGCCGCGAGTCGTCCGACGGCGGCACTGGTGTCCGCCAAGAAATCCACCCCGCTGCCAGGCGATCATCTCGGTAGGGTCCCGGGTCATGTCTGAGCAGCTGGTCACCCTCTGGCGACCGACGGGCCCCCGCGAGCTCGAGCTCGTCCAGGCGACCGACTTCCGGCGCTGGCCCCCGCGCCTCCCCGACCAGCCGATCTTCTACCCCGTGCTGAACGAGGACTACGCGATCCGGATCGCTCGCGACTGGAACGTCGCGGCCTCGGGCGTCGGGTACGTGACGCGCTTCGACGTGCGACGCGGCTTCCTCGACCGGTACGACGTCCAGCAGGTCGGTGGCGAGACGATCCTCGAGTACTGGATCCCGGCCGAGGACCTCGAGGAGCTCAACGACAGTCCGGGCCCACGCGCCATCGACGCCTCAATCGAGTGGCTCTACTTGTTCAGTCCGGGCGGCGTGCGCGGGGACTTGCCGGGGGTGGCGTCGGTGAGGGACTCGAGCAGCGCGTAGTACGCCGGCTTCTTCTCGAAGTCCTCGGTCATGATCGTCGCGTACCCCTCGGGGAAGACGCCCGGGACCCAAGAACGCCCGTCGTCGAAGCCCCAGACCGTGAAGCTCGTGCAGGCGGGAACGTTGAGGCACGCCTCCAGCATCTTGTCGTACCGCTCGGCCTGGAGCGCGATCTGTGCTGCGTCCGGCTCCCCGTCCTCGCCGAGCGGCATGCGGACGTCGGCCTCGGTGACGGCGACCTTCAGCCCGAGCGCCGCGAACCGCTCGAAGTTCGCCTGGATCGACTCGTCGAAGCCGTACATGAGACTCAGGTGACCCTGAGCGCCGAAGCCCTGCAGCGGCGCGCCGTCGGCGAGCAGCTCCTGCGCCAGGGCGTAGTACGCGTTCGTCTTGTTGTTGATGCCCTCGGCGTTGTAGTCGTTGAGGAAGAGGACCGCCTCGGGGTCTGCCTCGTGCGCCCACCGGAAGACGTCACCGATGAGGGCGACCGGGTCCTCGGCGCATGCCTTGAGGAAGGGGTTCGCCTCGGTGCGCAGACGTACACCGCCGGCGTCCCAGTCGTCCTGGAAGATCTCGTTGGCGACGTCCCACTCGTAGACCTTGCCGGCGTAGCGGCCGACGACGGTGCGGACGTGGTCCTCGAGAACGTCACGCGCCTCCTCGCAGGTCCAGTCGGCGCTGGCGTCGATGACCCACTGCGGGTTCTGGCTGTGCCAGAGCAACGTGTGGCCGCGGACCTCTTGGCGGTTGGCCCGTGCGAAGGCCACGACGGCATCCGCGCCGGAGAAGTCGTAGACGTCGGGCTCCGGGTGGACCTCGGCCCACTTCATGTCGTTCTCGGGGGTCAGCGAGCTGAACTCGGCGCCAAGGATGCGCTGGAACTCGGTGGGGTGCTTGCGGTCGTAGTCGAGCAGGTCGCGCTGACCCCACACGGCGCTGCCGATCTCGAGATCACGCGGGGCCTCGGAGCGCAGGGTTGGCTCCGGGGGTGAGGCCTGGGCAAACGGGGCCGAGAGGGCGAAGGCGGTGATCGCCGACGCCGCGACGGCTGCTGCGCGCCTCATGGTTGTGGAATGGGACATCGTTGTTCCTCTCCGATCAGGGTCCGACGGCTGTGGCACAGGCGTCGGATTCCGGACGTTTAGCACGATAAGGATATCGATAACGATTTCGCAACCCGTAGGCGTCGGGCTTGTCCCCGCTGCGCCCGATAGCGAATGAGCCCAGCCAGCTCCAGCCAGCCGCGACCGAGCCTTCCGCGAGCGCGTTGCGACGTAGGTGCCCTGCGCGACACGACGCACATGGGTGGACGGCGATCTGGTCAGCCGCGCACCAGCGCGAGGACGACGAGGCCCGCGACGGCCACCGAGGCGCCCGCGTAGTAGCCGCGAGGGGGCCGGTAGCCCTCGAGCCAGCGCGCGAACGGGATGGCCACGAGCGGCGCGGTCGCGGCGACCGCCTGGGCGACGCCCGGCTGAAGGGTCTGGAGCGCCCACACCATCGACGTCACGCCGAGGACCGGTCCGAGGAGCGCGTTCGTCGTGATCCAGAACGAAGCGCGGTCCGGCAGCGCGTTGCCCAGCCGCCCGAGGTCCTGCGAGCGGGGGACGTCAGGCCTCCCGGACGCCCCGGCCCGCCGCACAACCACCACGACCAGGGCCACCAGGGCCACCAGCAGGCCACCCACGAGACGATCGAACGAGGCCGAGCTCACCACGTCGAACCGGCCCGCCACGGGGCCGCTCGGCGCACCGGAGGCGGCGCTCGCGGCCTGCTGGAGGGCCAGGAGCGACTCCCGGCTGATCACCGCGGCCACCGCCTGGGCGACGCCGGCGCCGACCGCGAGCGCCACCCCGAGCACTGCCCGGGGTGTCCGGCCCGTGCCGCGGACGTACGGGAGGAGACCGAGGACCACCCCGCCGAGGATCACCAGGCCGCACCCCACCTCGGCCACGGTCAGCGCGTCCGCGAACCACACCCAGGCGAGGACCCCGGCGACGACCGCTGCGGTCGTCTCGACCACCAGGGAGGTGAGCGGCGCCCCGATCAGCGACAGTGCGCGGAACACGCCCAGCCCACCCAGACCGAACCCGACGACCCCGGCGAGGGCGAACATCGCGGACCGGTCGGCCGAGGCCCTCCCGAGCGCGAACGCGGGCACGGCCATCACGGCCGTCGCGACGGCAAGCCTGCCCGCGTTAGCGCGGACGTAGCCGACCAGTCGGATGGCACGGCGGGCGCACACCGGCGTCACGCCGTAGAAGAGCGCCGCCAGGAGGGCCGCGGCGAGGCCCGTGGTCATGTCGGCGGCACTCCGTCGTCGCGCAGGCTCGCCACGAGGGAGGCCGCGTCGGCCGGAGTGACGTCGTCGAGCGCGCGGTCGTCGACGAGCATCGCGGGTGCGTGGTCACAGCGACCGATGCAGTGCACCCGCTCGACGACGACGGCTCCGTCCGGGGTGGCGACGCGCGCGGGCGTGCCCAGCTCGCGCTCCAACCGCGCCCACACGTCCGGCGCGCCGGCGAGCTCGCACGCGAGGGTGCGGCACACGCGCACCACGTGCCGCGCCGAACCACCCCGCAGGAACGAGTAGAACGTGACGACCCCGAGCACCTCGACGGGAGGTATCCCGAGGCGTGCGGCGAGGAGCTGCATGGCCGCGTCGCTGATCTCGCCGTGACGACGACGCAGCTCGGCGAGCACCGGTAGGAGGGCACTGCGGTCGGCGCCGTGCTCGGCCAGGAGCGCGTCGACGTCGGCGACGAGTCCCGGGTCCGCGACCGGTGGCGCCAGCACCGCGATCACCTCCCTGCCTCGACGTAGGTCCCGCGTCCCGTGTACGTGGTGTGGAGCAGGCGGTGGCTCGTCGGCCCGCCCGGCCCCTCGGTCAGCAGGTCGCGGTAGAGGCGCAGGACCGCCGGGTTCTCGTGGCTCTTGCGCGCGCGGCCGGTCTCTCCGTAAAGGGCGTCCTCGGCGTAGATCGCCCGCGCGCGGGCAGCCCGCACCTCGGCGCTCGTCGGCACAGGCTGGCCGCCGCCGCCCAGGCACCCGCCGGGGCAGGCCATGACCTCGATGAAGTGGTACGTGGAGAACCGCCCGCCCGCACGGATGTCCTCCATCACCGCGTGGGCGTTGGCCGTGCCGTGCGCGACGGCGCACCGCAGCGTGGTCCCGCGCAGCCACTCCAGGTCCGGCAGCAGGTGGGCCAGGATCGGCGGCACAGGCCCTACCCGGTCCACCGTCACCTCGACCGACCGGACGCCCTCGAACCCCCGCACCTGCGTGACGTCGGCGTGCGAGAAGTAGTCCTCCGCCGGGTGCCCCGTCACGAGCTCGATCACCGTGCGCAGGGCGGACTCCATGACGCCACCGGTCACCCCGAAGATCACGCCCGACCCGCTGGCGGTCCCGAACGGTTCGTCGAAGTCGCTGGCCGGCAGGTCCGCCAGCTCGATGCCGCGCACGCGCAACATCGTGGCCAGCTCCCGCGTCGTGAGCGCCATGTCGACGTCCGGCCGCCCGTCGTGCGTGAGCTCGGGGCGCGTGGCCTCGAACTTCTTCGCCGTGCACGGCATGAGGGAGACGGACACGACGTCGGCCGGGTCGAGTCCCTGCTGCTCGGCGTACCAGGTCTTGAGGAGCGAGCCGAACATCTGCTGCGGGCTCCGGCACGAGGACAGGTGGGCCAGGTGGTCCGGGTCACGGTRCTCGAGGTCCTTCACCCACCCCGGGCTGCAGGAGGTGAGCAGCGGGAGCGGGTGCGCCGAGGAGCCCAGCACGAGGTTCTCGTAGAGCCGCACCAGGAGCTCGGCCCCTTCCTCGATGACGGTCAGGTCCGCGGCGAAGCTGGTGTCGAAGACCTTGTCGAACCCGAGGCGCCGAAGCGCGGTGTTGAGCTCCCAGGTCAGCGGGGTGCCGGGCTCGAACCCGAACTCCTCGCCGATCGCGGCACGGGGCGCCGGAGCGGTCTGGATGACGACGTGCTTGGTGGGGTCGGCCAGTGCCGCGAACAGCTCTGCCGTCCGGTCGACCGGGCGCAGCGCTCCCGTCGGGCAGCGGTTGATGCACTGGCCGCAGGCGATGCAGCTCACCTCGGTCAGCGGGAGGCCGAGGTACGTGGAGACAGCCGTGGACGAGCCGCGTCCGACAACGCCCAGGATCCCGAGGTCCTGCAGCTCGGCGCACGTCCGGACGCAGCGCAGGCAGCCGATGCACGAGTCGAGGTCCACGGTGACGGCGGGTCCGAGGAGATCGATGAGCGGGAGCGGGCGAGAGACGCGCGCCGAGACAGGCCCGACGCCGTACTCCGTGGCCAGCGCCTGCAGCTCGCACTCCCCCGTCCGCACGCACTCCGGGCACCGGTCCGGGTGCTCCCCCATCAGCAGCTCCAGCACACCCCGCCGAGCGTCGACGACCCGGGGGCTGTCGGTCCGCAGCCGGACGTCGGCCGTGACCGGGTAGGTGCACGCAGCCTGCAGGCCTGCCTGCCCCTCGACCTCGACGACGCACAGCCGACACGAGCCGACGTCGCGCAGGTCGGGGTGATGACAGAGGGTCGGGATCCGGACGTCCGCGGCGTCGGCCGCGTCCAGGACCGTCGTTCCGGCCGGGACCGTGACGCTGCGTCCGTCGATGTCGACGGCGACCTCTGCCCGGGGGGCGGTCATCTCACTCACCTCCTGGCACCGCGACGGGGACCCGCATGTCCGCGGGGAAGTGCTCGAGGAGCGACAGGAACACGTTCGGGCTCGACTGGCCCAGCCCGCACTTCGAGGTGAGCCGCATGGTCGCGCCCACACGGCGCAGGCGCGCGACGTCGTCCGGTGTGCACGTCCCGGCACGAAGGCGGCGCACCCCGTCGAGGAGGGCCGCGGTCCCAAGCCGGCACGGCGCGCACTGCCCGCACGACTCGTCGGCGAAGAACTCGGCGACATTCTCGGCGACGTCGATAAGGTCGCGGTCCGGCCCGAGCACGATGAACGCGCCACCCGTGGCCACGTCCTCGTAGCTCACCGTCCGCCCGAACTCGCTGGCAGGCACGCAGCTGCCCGCGGCACCCCCCGCGACGACCGCCTTCGCGTCGGTGCCCCCGGCGGCGCGCAGCACCTCGGCGATCGGCACCCCGAGGGGGAACTCGTACACACCGGGACGCGCGACGTCACCCGAGACGCTCAGCAGCTTCGGACCCGTCGACCGGTGGGTACCGATCGCCGCGAACCAGTCCGGCCCGCGCGCCAGGATGGCGGTCGCCCAGGCGAAGGTCTCGACGTTGTTGACCACGGTCGGCGCACCGTGCAGCCCCCGCACGACCGGGTACGGCGGGCGGTCACGAGGCTCACCGCGCCGACCCTCGAGGCTCTCGAGCAGCGCGCTCTCCTCCCCGCACACGTAGGCACCGGCGCCCATGTGCACGCGGATGTCGAAGTCGAAGCCCGGCCCCACCTCGCGGCCGAGGAGCCCCATGTTCCGGCGCTCCCGAAGGGTCTCCAGGAGCGCGTCGCGCAGGTAGACGTACTCCGCGCGCAGATACAGGAGACCCTCGCACGCGCCGATCGCGTAGCCAGCGATCGTCATGCCCTCGAGCACCAGGTCCGCGTGCTTCGCCAGCAGGACACGGTCCTTGAACGTCCCCGGCTCGCCCTCGTCGGCGTTGCACACGATGTAGCGGCGGCCCGCGGGAGCATCCGCCTCCGCGGCGAGACGCCACTTCAGACCAGTCGGGAAGCCGGCGCCGCCGCGCCCCCGCATGCCCGAGGCGACGATCTGGTCGACCACCTCGGCGGGCGACCGGTCGAGGGCCGCACGCAGGCCTGCCCCCGCCTCGACGGCGGCGAGTGTCATCGGCGTGCGGACCGTCATGAGGCACCTCCCACCGACCCATCTCGGCCGGTCCCTCACATCCAGGCTAGGGACGCCGGGGAGCGGAGAACCGGGCCGTTGGACCCCAATCCGGGGGTGACGTCCGGCGACGACGCGCCCCTGTCGGCGCGGCCGCAAGGCACCGCAAGAGCCAGCGGTCCATAGCCACGTCGAAAGCCTTTGACCCGCTGACCGATGCGGACGAGGGTCGGGCTCATGTCTTCGGCCCTGCGCTCCTTCGGCGACGCGAACGACGTCGCCCAGGGAAGGTTCCGGTTCGGACCGCCCCACAACGACGCCCCCTCCTCTGTGGGCGTGAGCGGTGCCCACGAGGGGTCCGAAGGCGCGGGGATCCTCCTGGTCGGCCTCGCTCGCTACACGACGGGGCTCCAGATCGAGCTGGCAATCCGGTGTCGTAGCGATCCCGACCTCGGCGATCGCACGCACTCGACAGTCGACGCGGGACGGTTCGCCGGAGGGGAGTTCGGCGATGGACGTGCCGCCGCCGTGGCCGAGCGCCACGGCTGGAACAACGGGCCGACAGCAGACCAGAAGGTGCTCACCCAGTGGGGCGGTGGTGGTGGACGCGAGTGGTCGAGCACCCTGTGGTTGACCCCGGCGCCGGCGCCCGGAGACCTGGTCCTCGTCGTCGCCGACCCGGCCTCGGCGTGGACGAGGCGAGCCTCACTGTGGATGCCGGAGCGCTTCGAGCTGCGGTCAAGACGGTTGCGGTCGTGTGGCCGCGCGAGCCTGATCAGGCGTCTCCGACCATTCAGCCACCGCCGCTCGACGTACCGCTCATGGGCTGGTTCGCACGGGCACTTCCGGCGGTGAAGACCGGCGAGCCAGGTTGCGGCGTTCTCCTGACAGTGACCCGGCGATCGCTCAGCCGTTCTGCGCACCTCTGCCCACCGGCCCTGCCGGCGCGGTAGACATCTCCTCGACCGTGGTGGCTGGCCGGCGGAGACGTCGCGCCACGTCCGGGATGCCGAGGGGTGTCCTGGCCGAGTGATGAACAGCGCCGCGACCCCTCGAGGAGGTCTCTGATGAGTACCCCTGTGCGACGCCTGTCCGTTGCGATCCTGACAGGTGCGGCACTCCTTGTCGGCGCGTCCGCGTCGGCCGGATTCGCCGCCAGCTCGCTCCCACCGGCCAACGGCCAGTTCGACTACCAGATCGGCGGCGCCTACACACCGTCCTCGACGGTGGCGATCGTCGACCGCGACCGGCTCGAGACGCCGGCAGCCGGCAAGTACAACATCTGCTACGTCAACGCCTTCCAGACCCAGCCCGACGACGCGACCTGGTGGAAGACCAACCACGACGACCTGCTCCTGAAGAAGGCGAACGGGAAGTACGTGATCGACAGCGGGTGGGACGAGATGCTGCTCGACACGTCGACGGCAGCGAAGCGGACCGCCCTGCTCGCGATCGTCGGCGGGTGGATCGACGGCTGCAAGGCCAGCGGCTACCAGGCCATCGAGCCGGACAACCTCGACAGCTACAGCCGCAGCTCCAAGCTGCTCACCAAGCAGAACAACATCGCCTTCGCCAAGCTGCTCGCGGCCCGTGCGCACGCGGACGGTCTGGCCATCGCGCAGAAGAACGACTCGTCCATGGCGTCGAGCGGCAAGGCGATCGGGTTCGACTTCGCCATCGTCGAGGAGTGCCAGGTCTACGACGAGTGCGGCGACTTCACGTCCGTGTACGGCGCGCAGGTGTACGAGATCGAGTACACCGACAACGGCGGAACGTCGAACTTCACCAAGGCATGCACGGCGCGGGGCGCGACGACCAGCGTCATCTACCGTGACCGCGACGTCGTGCCCGCCGATGCGCTACTTCGTTCCCGCTGGCCTGAAGAGCAGCCCTGTCGGATCCGCTGGGACTTGTCGGGTGACCCGCTCGCGCGGGAAAGGATTCCGCCCTGGTTGTCGGTCGGATTCCGCCTAATGATGTCGGATCCCGACGGGGCCGGCTCGGCTGTTCTGTCAGAGCCATCCTCACGATGTTCGACCTGGTCGACGGCGCGATCGGCGGCGACGTGGGTCCTCAGAGCGTTGCTCAGGGACGGCTGCTAGTCGTCTCCGTAGTAGCGGGCTAGGTCGCGTCCGAGCGCGGTCGCATGGATCCGCACTCGTTCGCTTGCCCAGTCCGTTGGGGACTCACCGCGTTCAGCAGCGTTGTCCCGGACGTTGTGGGCGAACCCAACGCATCGGGAACACCAGTCTCGGTTGATCACCTCCTCGGCAGGGAGTGGATCGCCGTACACGTATGCGGCAAGCGGACCGATGTACGGGCTACCCGTGCCGTCGTCGACCGCAATCGAACTCTTCACGGCTTGGCAACCGAACGGGCTGCCCCAGTGCTTAACGTGGCTCTGCCCTCCGGAGCCGACCACGGCATAGGACGGCACCTGCACGCAGTACAACTCGGGCTCGCCGAGGAGATTCGGTGCGATGAAGTGCAGTCGCGGTTCTCGCAGGCCGCAACGCGAACAGGTCCAAGTTGTTTGCGGCTGACACACCTGCGAGGCGAGCGCGACCGCGGCTGCTCGGTCCGGCTCAGTAGGGGCGTCCGGGCGACCGTGGATCTCCTCGGGCACCTCCGCCCAGCGGCCTCTCGAATAGGGCGACCAGTCCTTGCTCCTCAGCCATCCCCCGTGCTCCGGCGACCACCGAACGCGATATCCGGAGCCAACGCTGTGATGGAGCACCACGGCGTAGAGGTTGGAGAACAGATCAAGCGTGCCCGACCACGGTGGCAGTCCCATGTCGTTGAGTATCGGGCCGAACAATCCGGAGCGTCGCGAGTGCATCAGGTGAACCTCCTGGCTTGGGAGATCTGAGGTTCAAAGCGCTTCTGCCGACTCCCTCGGGCGGCGCCGCGCTTCCACGACCCTGCTGACGTTGGCCACGCCGGCCGGACCGAGATGTTGGAAGATGAAACGCTCGCTGACACCGATCCGGGCGGCGATGTCAGCGACTGTCCGATGTTCGTCGTCGTACATGCGACGGACGACTTCCAGATCGACTCGGCGGTCCTTGCCTGCCTTCCGACTGACAGAAGGAAAGGTGTCGACCACCCGCCCCACGGCGCGAAGACTCATGTCGAGGAGTGCGACTTCGCCGATCGAGTACCTCCGATCGATGTAGAGCTCGCGGA
Organism: Cellulomonas sp. P4_B5_2; assembly: GCF_056402235.1. Lineage (NCBI taxonomy): Bacteria > Bacillati > Actinomycetota > Actinomycetes > Micrococcales > Cellulomonadaceae > Cellulomonas > Cellulomonas sp. P4_B5_2. The sequence goes on along the minus strand of NZ_JBFUHU010000077.1, from coordinate 1,090 downwards.
TGAGGTCGACGTCCGGGGTTGGGTGGACGCGCTTGCGGGACTGGACATCCGCCTTCCTCGTGGCGGCCCCGATGCGTTTGTGGTTCACGCCGAGCTCGTTCGCGATCGCGTCGTAGCTCCAGCCGAGCGCATACAGCCGGACGATGTGGCGGTCAACTGGGTTCAACGTGGACAAGTTCGAAACCGGTCGCGGTGCGGAATCAAGATCGAAAGCCTTGATGACGCGGACGACCGCGCCAGGTTGACACGCTCGACCTCAGCTGAGGACTGAGGCGCTCTCCCGTTCGGGCTTCTCGTGGTCGACGAGCCGATGCCGTGGCCGGGTGTGATCAATCGGCGCTCTCCTCGACGGCGGCCCAGCCGGGACCGGCCACAAACCGAACGGGCTCGCATGGGTCGTTGTCGATGAGGACATCAGCACCTGCGTCCGTCTTCCCAAGAAGGACCCCGCTCATCGGCTTGTCGAGGTCACATCCGGTGCCAAGTGACTCTTCCAGTGCTTCCCGGCCCTGATCGGTGAGCGTGACGGTCACGCTCGTTGCCTTTCCCACGACTGCCGGGTTTGCTGCTGTGCCCTTCGCATCCTCGGGTGGATTCGCGGCCCACGCGAAGGCGCCCACAGCGATCGCAGCCAGGACGCCGAGTCCTAGTGTCCATTTGGCGGCGTAGGTCCATCGCCCTGCGACGTTGGCGTAGCCAACAACCTCCAGCAGGTGCTCGCCGGCATCACGCACGAATCTGACGTCAGCGTTTGCTTGGTTCATCTCGGACTGCGCACCCGCCAGGGCGGTCTTGGCCGCAGTGGCCGCCTGCGCCTGCGCCTTCGCCTTCGCAGGGTCCGTTGCCGACTCCGCCTCAGCTTGGACGGCCGACTGCGCCGCTTGGGCGGCCGTCTTCAGCACTTTACCCGCGCGGGTTTGCTCGGCCACTGCGGCCGCCCATGCACTGTTGAGGGCCGCCAAGCTCGCGTATGGAGCCAGATGCGTCTTGGAAGTCACCACGTGCTCGGCACCGCGCGGCGTTGATCGTGTGAGTCCGTCGAGATCCCTCGCGGGCGTCGTGGCGACCCAGATCACGAAGCCCAAGATAT
>NZ_JBFUHU010000076.1:0-11977 GCF_056402235.1 Cellulomonas sp. P4_B5_2 | reverse complement strand
GCCCGTCGTCGAGCAGCCCAGCGTCGCTCCGGCGGTGCCGGCGCCTGCCCCGAGCGCCACGCCGACCACGACGCCGACGCCGACGCCGAGCAGCAGCCCGACCGCTTCCGCGGGGCCGTCCGTTCCGTGACGTGCCCGTAGGCGCCGTGGACCTCCCCCTGGTTCCGGGGTGAGCGTCCGTCCACTCTTCGCCCCGAGGGGATCAGAGGATAGTATTCATCGATTCTACTGATGGGTGGGCGGCATGGAACTTCGACAGCTGGAGCACTTCGTCGCGGTGGCGGAGGAGCGTCACTTCACCAAGGCGGCCGAGCTCCTGCAGATCTCGCAGTCGGGACTGTCGGCGTCGATCAGGGCCCTGGAGAGCGAGCTGTCGGCGACGCTGTTCGTCCGCAGCACGCGCCGGGTCGAGCTCACGGCAGCGGGTGACGCACTGCTCCAGGAGTCGTACCGGACGCTCGCCAGCGCCGCGGCCGCGCGCGAGGCGGTCCAGTCCGTGCAGGGCCTGATGTCCGGCACGGTCGCGGTCGGCAGCGAGCAGTGCCTCGGCGTGGTCGACGTCCCGCACGAGCTGGCCTCATTCCACCAGCAGCATCCCGGGGTGGGTGTACGACTCGGCTTCGCCGGCTCGTCGGCGCTGCTCGCGGACGTCGCCGCGGGGCGGCTCGACCTCGCTCTCGTCGCGGTGTGCGGGGCTCCGCCGCCCGGCATCACGCTTGAGGCGCTGATGCGTCGCCCGTTCGTGGTGCTCTGCCGTCCCGACGACTTTCCGTCCGACGTCGAGTCCGTGTCGGTAGGTCAGCTCGCAGGTCACCGGCTCGTCGGCTTCCAGCCGGACTGGGCCGCCCGCATCCTGACCGATCGCCTGCTGGAGTCGGGCGGCCTCCCGTCGAAGGTCGACCTCGAGGTCAACGACGTCCACACCCTGCTCGACCTCGTCGAGGCAGGGATGGGCATCGCCCTCGTCCCGCAGACCGTGGCGGCCAAGCGGCCCGACCGGCTCCGAGCGATCCGGCTCACCGGCGAGCACGTGCCCAGCTGGGATGTCGCGGTGGCGGTGCCCGCCCATCGCGGACCGGCCGCGGAGGCTCTGCTCGCTCAGCTGCGGATCGCCGCGCGAGAGGCAGGCGGCAGCCCGTCAGAGTCGTGACGGACCCACGGACGGCGGACGACCGGGGGAGCGCCTGGCGTGGGCGCCCCCCGGCCGCACCGCTGTCCGCGTCACGGCACGCGGTGCCCCGCGGCGCGGAACAGCTCGTACCACTCGGCCCGCGTCAGCGGGAGCTCGGACCCGAGCGCCGCACCGCTGATCCGGTCCGGCGTCGTCGTGCCCAGGACGACCTGGATGCCGGCCGGGTGCCGGGTGATCCATGCGGTGGCGATCGCGATCGGCGGGACGTCGTAGTGCGCCGCGAGGCGGTCGACGACCGCATTGAGCTCCGGGTAGTCCTCGTTGCCCAAGAACGGCCCGGTGAAGAAGCCCGACTGGAAGGGTGACCACGCCTGAACGGTGATGTCGTTCAGACGGCAGTAGTCCAGCAGACCACCGCCGTCGAGCACGAGGGACTGATCCAGGCCCGCCATGTTGGCCGCGACTCCCTGCGCCACCAGTGGTGCGTGGGTGACCGAGAGCTGCAGCTGGTTGGCGACCAGCGGCTGGCGTACCGAGCGCGTGAGGAGATCGATCTGGCGTGGCGTGTGGTTCGAGACGCCGAACGCGCGGACCTTGCCGGACGACTCCAGCTCGTCGAAGGCGCGCGCCACCTCGTCGGGTTCGACGAGCGCATCCGGTCGGTGCAGGAGCAGGACATCGATGCGATCGGTGTCCAGCGCCGTGAGCGATCCCTCGACCGACGCCAGGATGTGCTCCGCGGAGAAGTCGAAGTAGGGCCCCTCCCGGACGATCCCGCACTTGGTCTGGATCGTCCAGGCGTCCCGTTCGGAGGCGCTGAGGTGCATCGCCTCGGCCCACCGGCGTTCGCAACCGTGCAGGGTCTCGCCGTACACGTCGGCGTGATCGACCATGTCGATCCCCGAGTCGCGGGCGGTGCGCACGATCTCCCGGACGTCGTCGTCGCTCTTGCCGTCGATGCGCATCATGCCGAGGACGACGTTCGACGCGGTGATCCCGTCCGCCAGCTCCAGGGTGCGCATCTCAGGTCGCCGACAGCGTCGCGAGCTCGTCGGCCGTCAGCACGAGATCGGCCGCCGCGGCGGAGTCCTGGATGCTGGTCGGACGCGACGCGCCAGGGATGGGGATGACCACGGGAGCGAGCGCGATCTCCCACGCCAGGGTGACCTGGTGCACGCTCACACCGCGGCTGGCAGCGACCCGCCCGAACGGCGCGTGCCGCGTCGCGAGCTCTGCGGCGTTCGAGATGCCGCCGAGCGGCGACCAGGGCAGGAACGCGATGCCGAGCGCGGCGCAGTGCTCGAGCTCGCCGAGACTGGAGCGGAAGGCCGGCGAGAACTGGTTCTGCACCGACGCCAGCCGGCCGCCCAGGATCCGCTGGGCCTCGTCGATCTGTGCGACGTTCGCGTTGGAGATCCCGGCCATCTGGATGACGCCCTCGTCGAGCAGGTCGACCAGCGCCCCGACGGAGTCGGCGTAGGGCACCCGCGGGTCCGGCCGGTGGAACTGGTACAGGCCGATCGCGTCGAGCCCGAGCCGCTGGGCCGACGCCTTGGCTGCAGCCTTGAGGTACTCCGGGTGCCCGTCCTGGGTCCAGGTGCCATCGCCCGGGCGCAGGTGCCCGCCCTTGGTCGCGACCAGGACGTCCGAGGTGTCGGCGCCGTAGCTGCGCAGGGCCTCGGCGATGAGCTCCTCGTTGTGCCCCACCTCGTCGGCGTGCAGGTGGTAGGCGTCCGCGGTGTCGATGAGGGTGACACCCGCGTCGAGGGCGGCGTGGATCGTCGCGACGGATCGCTCCGGCTCGGGACGGCCCTCGATCGACATCGGCATGCCGCCGAGACCGACGATCGAGACGGTCCGGCTACCCAAGGTGCGTTGCTGCATTGCTTCCTCCTGATGACTGACTGACGCAACGACGCTAGAGATTCGAGATATATCTGTCCAACATGACAAGACGATGGGTTTCAGAACTCGCTCAGATCAATGCAGGTGGTCCTGCGGTGTGTCACGTTAGGGTCGGCCGATGGCCCTGATCCACCGCGCCACCATTCGTCCGACCAAGGCGGAGCTGCTCACCGACTGGGTTCCGACCCAGCCCTGGGGAGAGCAGGAGCTCGAGCTGGTCGGTGCGTACCGGTTCGACGATCCGGACGGCGAGGTCGGCATCGAGAGCCACGTCCTGTCGACTGCCGGCGGGCACCTTCTCCATGTTCCGCTGACCTATCGCGGTGCTCCGCTGGACGGAGCGGAACGGTTCCTGATCTGCACGATGGAGCACTCGGTGCTCGGGCGGCGTTGGATCTACGACGCGACCGGAGACCCCGTCTATGCCCGCGTGCTCGCGTCCGTGCTGCTGGCGGGTGCTGACCAGGCCGACGAGCTCGTCGAGGGTGCCGCCGCCCCGCGCGAACCGAGCGTGCGCGTGACCGGGAGCGGCGCTCGCTCACGTGAGGTCCCGCCCATCAGCGAGGTGACTGCGTCCTCGGATGACTCGACGACAGTCATGGAGCTGTCCGGGGCCTTCCGCATCGTCATCTGCCGTCGTCTCGCCCGGCATGCGACTGCCACCGACCGTGAGTCCACCCTCACGGGCACGTGGTCGGGGCTCGAAGCGCCCGTCTTGCTCGCCTACGTGGACTAGCGCCGCGGCGGCGACTTCCGGATCGCTCAGCATGACGCACGCGACTCCGCTCGCTGAGCACGTCGCACCCCGATGGTCCCGGGCACGTGCCTCTGCGGGGTGGTTGCCTACGGTGATGAGGCAGACGCCGATCTACTACTACTCGTCGACGTCCGGCTTGGTACGCACGTTCGTCGATCGGCTGGGCCGACCCGCGTTCAACCTGGCCGAGCGAGAGCACCGACGCGCAGAGGTCGACGGACCGTGGGTCCTGCTGACGCCGTCGTACAAGACGGGCAACCCTGACAACGACACGATCCCGGAAGCCGTGCGACGGTTCCTTGCCTCGCCGGTGAACAGACGGCGGCTGGTGGCCGTGATGGGGTCCGGGAACCGGAACTTCGGGACGTACTACCAGCACGCGGCGAGACTCATCGCCACGCGGTCCGGGCGGCCGATCTTGTTCGAGTTCGAGCTCGCCGGCACCCCGTGGGACGTCGAGGAGGCACGGGGGCTCATGGCCGCGCTCGACGAGCGGCTCGCCGCAGGTCGATCCCGCCAGGACGACCGTGCTCCCCGCATTTGCGAGGCGGCACCGCGCGAGCGGGCACCCGAGACGGCATAGGTCGGAGCCGACGAAGCCGGTCCTGTGATCGCGCGACGATGCGGCCGCGCGTCGATCAGGGCGTCGGGACGACGCGCAGCGTGACCTCGGCGGCGCTCGGGCCGACGATCGCGCCGACGGGTCCGGGTCCGTAGCGGTCGTACTTGGCGTGCAGCGCCGCGTCGATGGCGGCGTGAGGCGCGTCGAGCCCGTCCTCGAAGACCACGTCCTTCTCGACGGAGCCGATGCGCACCCGGCCGGTCCCGGACTCCGTGGCCCGACGGAACCAGCCGTTCTGCGGCCCGTGCGCCGAGCGGATGTAGACGTCGTCGCCGAGGGCGGTGAACCAGATCGTCACGAAGGCCCGCAGGCTGCCGTCCGGGCGTCGGGATGCCACCTGGAGCTCGTCGACCCTCGCGATCGTGCGCAGGTCGTCTGCTGTCCAGCCGCTCATGCGCCTGTCCCTTCGTACTGCTCGGGGGTGACCTCGTCGGCCCAGTCCGTGTCTGGCCCGGTGCTCTCGTCGCCGATCTCCCACATGGCCAGGTGGGTCATGAAGCGGTCGGGGACGGCGCCGTGCCAGTGCCACTCGCCCGGCGGGGTCCAGACCGTCTGGCCCGGGTGCACCTCGATGACACGCCCGTCACGGGTGCCGACCCGGGCGGTGCCCTCGGTGACGTGCAGGGTCTGGCCGCGGGAGTGGCGATGCCAGAACGTGTGCGCGCCGGGCGCGAACCGCACGGCGTTCACGCGCAGCCGTGCGGGTTCGGGCGGTGCACCCAGGACGTCGAACCAGACGTCCCCGGTGAACCACGTCTCGGGGCCCTTCTGCGTCGACGGCAGCGGAGTGATCTCCATGTCGTCCTCCATTCCTTCGTGTCGTCGTCAGGGCTGCAGCAGGACCTTGATCGCCCGACGCTCGTCCATCGCCCGGTAGGCCTCGGCCACCTCGGAGAGGGGGAGCGTCAGGTCGAACACCTTGCCGGGGTCGATCTGCCGGGACCACACCAGGTCGATCAGGTGCGGCAGGTAGGCGCGCACGGGTGCCGGGCCGCCTCGGCTGCCCTTGTTGGACCAGAAGATCTGCTCGGTCGGCAGGTCACCGTGCGGGACGCCGACCAGGCCGATCATGCCGCCGGGTCGTGCGCACGCGACGGCCTGCAGGCGTGCCTCCTCGGTGCCGACGCACTCCAGCACCGCATCGGCGCCGATGCCCTCGGTCAGGTCGCGGACCTGGGCGAGTCCGGCCTCGCCGCGCTCGGCGACGATGTGGGTGGCGCCGAACTCGGTGGCGACCTTCTGGCGGTCGGCGTGCCGGCTCATCGCGATGATCGTCGTCGCCCCGAGCTGCGCCGCGGCCAGGACGCCGCTCAGCCCGACGGCGCCGTCGCCGACGACCACCACGCTCGTCCCGGGGCCCACCCCGGCCGAGACCGCGGCGTGCCACCCGGTGGCCATCACGTCGGACAGGGCCAGCAGGCTCGGGACCAGGTCGGGATCGGGCTGCCCGGGGGTGGCGATCAGGGTGCCGTCGGCGTTCGGGATGCGGATCTTCTCGGCCTGGCAGCCGTCGAACCCGCCACCGCGCTGGCAGGCGGAGTGCATGCCCTTGCGGCACACCGGGCAGGTGTTGTCGCTGTGCAGGAACCCGCCGACGACGAAGTCTCCGGGCTTCACGGTGGTGACCGCGTCGCCGACCTCCTCGACGATCCCGACGTACTCGTGGCCGATCGGGACGGGCTTCGACACGTCCGCGAGCCCGCGGTACCGCCACAGGTCCGAACCGCACACGCACGCGGCGACCGTGCGGATGACGGCGTCGGTGGGCTCGATGATGGCCGGGTCGGGGCGCTCCTCGAAGCGCACGTCGTGGGGTCCGTAGATGATGGCTCCTCGCATGGAACCCATAGAACCTCGCTCTGCGGATGGCCGGGAGGGCCTGTCGGTACCCCCCTGCGTCCGGCCACACCGTGTGCGAGGAGGACGACGACGCTCGGGCCTGGATCGCGAACCCGGTGCGCCGCTGACGGATCGACTCCCAGGCGGGTGCTTCACCTGTAAAGTAATTCGCGTGGACGTCAAAGGAGATGGAGCGCCGCTGAGCGAGCAGGAGCGGGCGTTCCTGCGCGCGCTCGCTCGGGCGCTCGTGTTCGTGCCGCGCGCGCTGGAGGCCGACCTCGGCCGCGAGCACGGGCTGTCCATGAGCGAGTACTTCGCCCTCATGTACTTGTCGGAGTCTCGGTCCGGCGGCCTGCGGATGGGAGACCTCGCCTCCCGGAGCGCGCTGAGCCTCGGTGGAGTCACGCGCGTGGTCAAGCTGCTCGAACGCAAGGGGCTCGTGGAGCGCAGGCGGACGCCCGCCGATGGCCGGGGCTACGAGGCCGTGCTGACGGAGGCGGGCCGTCGCCGGCTGGACGCCGTCCAGCCGGCCCAGGTGGCCAGCGCGCGTCGGCGGGTCTTCGACAAGCTGCAGGGCGTCGACCTGCGCGAGGCGACAGCGATCGTGTCCGTCCTGAGCCAGGACGACTGAGGAGAGGACGGGCCGTGCCGACGACCAGCGCAGGGACGAGCGAGTACGACAGGTTCGGTCCGTGGATCGACCAGGTGCGCACGCGGGACGACGTGCCTCGGCTGTTCCGCGACGACCCGGTCGACGTCGCCGGCGCACGCCTGGTCCTCAAGGTCCCGCGCAACATCGCCCGTCGCGATGCGACTCCGGACATGGACCTGTACGACCACCTGCTCGTCCTGGAGCCGGACGCGCTCACCGTGCTCAGCCGGCGGGGCGGACCCCAGGACGCGGTCGGAGGCTACGACCGGGTCCGCGTGCCGCTGGGACAGGTCGTCGCCGTGCGCGACGTGGTGAACCTGCTCGACGGCCGACTCACGGTGAGCACCCCCGCCGGCGACCTGCTGTCGATCCGCTACAACGGCTCCGCTCGGGCCAGCATCGGAGTGCTGGTCGATGAGCTGCGTGCCGCCGCGGCCGGTCGTCCGGCGAGTCCGGTGGGCGCGGCACTGCGGGCGTCGGGCACGGCGCTCGCCACACCGGTCCCGCCGTACAGCATCGGCCGGGACGACCTCGCCCTGGTCAGCGACCTGCACGAGCTGGAGCGTCGCCACCCCGGCGTGACCGTGTGGAGCCTGCACGGCAGGACGGCCCTGACTCCCACGCGGGGCGGTGCGATCGCTCGCGCCCGGAACGCGCTGTCACCGGCGACGCTGCACGGGGCAGTCCTCGCGGGTGACGCGACGGCTCTCGAGGTGCTGGGGCGTCACGACTGGGTGCTGCGCGGGCGCAGCCCGGTCCACTCGGCCTCGCGCACGGTGATCCCGTGGAGCGCGCCCGAGCACCTCACCGTCGCACCCCACCCCGACTAYGAGCGAGCCACGCTCGTCACGTTCACGACGGGTGCCTCCGAGGTGCGTCTCGTGGTCCCGACGGGGTCCGCGGCCGAGCAGCTGTTCGCCGGAGCCGTGCAGCGTCGTCCCTGAGAGGTCACGATCGAGGTGGCTACCCGCCCTGCTCAGTCCAGGGGCGCTGTCCACCGCAGCAGCGCCCCACGGCCCGACGGCGGCCTCTGCAACGAGAAGGTGCCGCCGGACTGCCGGGCGCGGATCGCGAGGTTCTTCGTCCCGGAGGCGCGGGTGGGCGCGGCCGGGACGCCGACGCCGTCGTCCTCGACCTCCACGATGATCGAGCCCTGCGGCGGCGACGTGAGCATGAGCCGGACCGCGACCGAGTTGGAGTGGGCGTGCCGCGCGGTGTTCGACAGCGCCTCTCGGACCACCGCCACGACGTTGTTCGCCCGCCCGGGCGCCACGAGGTCGTCGAGGAGGGACGGCGCGGGCGACCACGGGGCGCCGTCGGCCAGGGAGTCGCCGTCGACGCTGATCAGCAGCGACGGGGCGAAGCCCAAGGAGGTGCGGGCGAGCTCCACCTCGGCGGCGACACGCTCCACGAGCGGGGTTCCCACCCCGCCGTCGTCCAGGGTGCGCACGACCACCCGGATCTGCTGGATCCCGGCGTCGACGAGGCTCAGCGCGGAGTCCAGCGTGCGGGCGAGCGCGGGCGGGAGGGGCTCGTCGGTGCTCGTCCGGGCACTCTCCAGCTGCATCCCGGCGGCGAAGAGCTGCTGGATGGCGAGGTCGTGCAGGTCGCGGGCGATGCGGGTGCGCTCGTCATCCAGCACGGCGCGCCCCTGCGCCCGGCGGGCCTCGGCGAGGACGAACGCCAGCGCGGCCTGGGACGCGAACGTCCGGGAGAGCGCGAGGTCGCTGTCGGTGAAGGGTTCCGCGCCCGCGCGCCGCAGCAGCAGCATGACGCCGACGCTCTGGCCGGCAGCGCGCAGCGGCGCGAACAGGGCGGGCCCGTACCGCGCGAGGGCCGGGTCGGCGGCGCCGTCCATGCTGGTGACGAACAGCCCGGCGCCGTCGTCGAACGCCGAGCGGACGCGCTCGTCCTCCGTCAGGTCGAGACCGAGGAGCTCCTGCTCGCCGACGCCGGACACGATCTCCAGCACCAGCTCGCCGCGACGGCCGGGAAGCACGAGCGCGGCGGTGTCCGCCTGGTCGATCTCCCGTGCCGACGAGGCGATGCGGACGAGCACGTCCTCGTCGCCGGCGTCCTCCAGCAGCATGGTCGTGATCACCTGCGCGGCGGTCAGCCACTGCTGCCGGCGGCGCTCGAGGGCATAGAGCTGCGCGTTCTGCACGGCGACCGCGGCGGCTGCGGCCAGCGCGAGGACCACTGACTGGTCCTGGTCGTGGAACCCGCCCGTCTTCTCCGAGAGGTACAAAGTCCCGTACCTCGCACCGCCGACGCGGACGGCCGCACCGAGGAACGAGCCCATCGGCGGGTGGCCGGGTGGCAGGCCCCGGAACGCCGGGTGCGCCGAGAGGTCCTCCAGACGCAGGACGCCTTCGTCGGGGATGCTGCCCAGCACGCCCCAGGCGTGCGGCGGATGCCCCAGGAAGGCGGCCGTGGCGTCGTCGACTCCGCTCTGCACGAAGGTGGTCGACGTGCCGCTCTCGTCGACGATGTTGATGGCGCCGTACCGTGCGCCCGTCAGCTCTGTGCTCGCCACCACGAACCTCGTGAGCAGGCTCTGGATGTCCAGGTCCGCCGCGAGACCCAGGATGGCGTCGAGGAGGGCGACCTCACTGTCGGAGGGCGCACTGCCGCTCGACTCGTCGACGCTCACGATCGGCCTCCTGGAGTCGAGGCGCACCGGGACGGGGTGCGCGAGGGACCAAGGTCCCATGCCCGAACGTCAGCGACCAACTGCCACGCCACGCGGCCGAGCGTCCACCGGGACCTTCGGCTCGGCGGGCGCACCGTCGGGACCCATAAGGTGCGTCCAGGTCAGGACCGTCGCGGGCGCACGCCCGGCGCCGAGATCCCGGCTCGAGGAGGCGGCGACGTGGCGGACCCCCGGGGATTCCTGAAGACCCGGCAGCGCGAGCTGCCGACCGACCGGCCCGTCGACGTGCGCATCATGGACTGGCGCGAGGTGCACGCCCACCGCGCCGGCCACCCGGACGACCTCACGATGGTGACCCGCCAGGCGGGTCGCTGCATGGACTGCGGCATCCCGTTCTGCCACAACGGATGCCCGCTCGGCAACGTCGTGCCGGACTGGAACGACCTCGTCTGGCGCGGCCAGTGGGCCGACGCGAGCGACCGCCTGCACATGACCAACAACTTCCCGGACTTCACCGGCCGGCTCTGCCCCGCCCCGTGCGAGACGGCGTGCGTGCTCGGCATCACCGAGCCGCCGATCACGATCAAGAACGTCGAGGTCACGATCGCCGACGAGGCGTTCGACCGCGGGCTGGTCCAGCCGCAGCTGCCGCAGTGGATGACCGGCAAGACGGTCGCGATCATCGGGTCGGGACCCGCCGGGCTCGCGGCGGCGCAGCAGCTGACCCGGTCCGGGCACACGGTCGCCGTCTTCGAGCGGGCGGACCGCCCTGGTGGTCTGCTCCGGTACGGCATCCCCGAGTTCAAGATGGAGAAGCGGCACGTCGACCGGCGCCTGGCGCAGATGGAGGCCGAGGGCACCCGGTTCCACAACGGCGTGGCCGTCGGCACGGACGTCACCGGCAAGCAGCTGCGCGACCGCTACGACGCGGTCGTCCTGGCGGTCGGGTCGACGATCCCGCGTGACCTGCCCGTGCCCGGGCGCGACGCCGGCGGCGTGCTGCAGGCGATGCAGTACCTGGTGCCCGCCAACCGCGTGGCGCTCGGCGAGGTCGTGGAGGGCCAGCCCCTCGCCACGGGCAAGGACGTCGTGGTGGTCGGCGGTGGCGACACGGGGGCGGACTGCGTCGGCACGGCGATCCGGCAGGGCGCCCGGTCGGTCACGCAGCTCGAGATCATGCCGCGTCCGCCGCAGGAGCGCCCGGCCACCCAGCCGTGGCCGACGTACCCGATGATCTACCGCGTCGCCAGCGCCCACGAGGAGGGTGGCGAGCGCGTGTATGCCGTCAGCACGCAGGAGGTCCTCTCTGACGAGGACGGGCAGGTGCGCGCGATCCGCCTGGTCGAGGTCGAGCTCGTCGACGGGCGGTTCCAGCCGGTCGAGGGATCGGTGCACGAGATCCCCGCGCAGCTGGTACTGCTCGCCATGGGCTTCACGGGTCCGGAGCGGGGATCGCTGCTCGACCAGCTCGGCGTCGACCTGACGGAGCGGGGGACCGTCGGGCGGGACGACGACTTCGCCACGAACGTGCCGGGGGTCTTCGTCGCGGGCGACGCCGGTCGCGGCCAGTCGCTGATCGTGTGGGCGATCGCCGAGGGCCGATCCGCCGCGGCGGCGGTCGACACCTACCTGTCGGGGCTGACCGAGCTCCCGTCGCCGATCCGCGCGAGCACGGGGGCGCTCCGGCCCTGACCGACAGGGGCTCCGCGCGTCAGGCCTCCTGGTGCGCGTCCGCGCCGACCCTGTGCAGCTGGAACAGGTAGGGCTCCGCCATCCCGCGGGAGTCCATGGCGCCCAGAACCGTGTCGTCGTCGACGGCGCGGAAGGCGTCGATGACGGGGAGGTCGTCGTAGACCATCGCCGCCGACACCACGCCGCGGTAACTCACGTCACGCAGGCGCGCGCGGGGTCGACGCGTCGACATCAGCGGGCGGGCCAGGGCGAACACGCCGGCCGCCGGCGGGGTGCGCAGCAGGGGAGCCGCCCGCAGCACCACCGCGAAGGGGACCAGGGCAGGGTCGATGCTCGTCAGGCCGCGCCGGGAGTGGAAGACCAGCGGCTGGACCCGTCATGGGCGCCTCCTGCGGACGGTGGACCAGGCTGGCACGACGCCGGTCAGCGGTCTCGGCTCAGCGCACCATGCTGTGGTCGTACTCGGGTGACAGCCGCGCCTTGACGCTCAGGAGCGTCTCGATGATGAAGTCCTCACGGCCGGCCAGGCGGCTGATCGGCACGGCGACGCTCACGCCGTCGACCGCGGGGCGGGCGAACGGCAGCGCGACCCCGAAGCAGCGCACCCCGATGCACGACTCCTCGCTCTCGGTCGCGTAGCCGAGCCGCGCGGCGTCGTCGATGATCCCGAGCAGGGCGTCCCGGTCGGTCACCGTCTGGGAGGTGATCGGCGCGATCGTCTGGGG
>NZ_JBFUHU010000075.1:0-15178 GCF_056402235.1 Cellulomonas sp. P4_B5_2 | reverse complement strand
GTCCTGCTGGCCGGCTTCTACATCGTGGCGCTGGCGATCATCGTCGGCATGGGGGCGCTCAGCTGGTGGGCGTTCCAGTCCGACGCGGAGGCTGCCGCCGCCAAGCTCGGCTTCTTCACGGCGGCCATCGCCGTCGGTGTCGTCGTCGCGCTGTGGAAGGTCGCCCGGGCACGCCCGGCGCCCGACGAGGGGCCGACACTGACGCCCGCCGACGCGCCCGCCCTCTGGGAGACCGTCCGCGAGCTCGCCGCCGAGGCCGGCACCCGCGCGCCCGACGACATCCGCCTCCTCCCGGACGTCAACGCGGCCGTCTCCGAGGACACCCGCCTGCTCGGTCTGGTCGGCGGCACCCGCCACCTCTACCTCGGGGTCCCGCTGCTGCAGGCGCTCGACGTGGGCCAGCTCCGCTCCGTGCTCGGGCACGAGCTCGGCCACTACTCGAACAGCCACACCCGTCTCGGCCCGCTGACGTACCGCGGCAAGCAGGCGATCGTCGCGACGCTCGAGCAGCTCTCCGGCAACGTCGTCGGCTGGTTCCTGCGCCTGTACGCGCACCTGTTCTTCGCGGTCTCGGCCGCGGTGAACCGGCGCCAGGAGCTGGAGGCCGACCGGCTCTCCGTGCGGATCGCCGGGCGCGCGACCGCGCAGAGCGCGCTGCGTGAGCTGCCCGTCGCGGACACCGCCTGGTCCTTCTACCTGCAGAACTACCTCGAGGACGCGTGGGAGTCGGGGTACGCGCCGACCGCGCACGGCTTCTTCGGCGGCTTCGGTCAGCTGGTCACGGCCCGGACCGCCGAGCTGGCCGAGATGCGCGACGACGCTCCCCCGGCCGAGCAGTCGCGGTGGGACAGCCACCCGTCCATCGCCGCGCGCGTCGCCGCGATGGACCGCATGCCCGACGTGGCGGTGGCCAGGGACACGCGACCGGCGTGGGTGCTGATCCCCGACTTCGAGAGGCACGCCACCGAGCTCGCGGCGCGTGTGGTCGACGTCGAGGGCCGCACCCAGCTCGACTGGGAGGAGCTGACCGCGACCTCCCTCGTGCTCTCCCGCCAGCGCACCGCGGACATCGTGTACCGCGCGGCGGCCCGGGTGGCCGGACAGCAGCGCGCGAACCTGGGCACGGTGCTGGACGTCATCGCCGGTGGCCGGCGCGCCGAGCTCGAGAAGGACCTCGGCACCGAGGGCGACCAGCTCGCGGACCTCGTGGAGCTGCTCGTCTCGCAGGCCGCCGTCCAGGCCGGGATCGCCCGGTGGCAGCACTCGTGGAGCGGCCCCGCCCGGCTGGTGGGCCGCGACGACCAGGTGCTCGACCTCGCGCCCGTCGCGAGCGCCGCGCTGCAGCCGGAGACGGTAGGGGCCGCTCGCGCGCGGCTGGCCGAGATCGGCGTCGATGTCGCCTCCACCGGCCAGGTCGCCGACACCGCCTCGGCCCACGGCGGCGAGGTGCTCGGCGGGCTGGCCAGCGTGAAGGTCGACGGCGCGAAGCACGACGTGATCGTGCTCGACATCGGCATGATCCTCGTGCCGACGCCCAAGAAGGACGAGTACGGCAAGGCGCGGATGATCTCGCTGCTGCAGTCGGGATCGGTGGTGCAGCTGGCGTCCTACCACCGGTACCTCGCCTACGAGCAGATCGCCACCGCCCGCATCGTGAAGCGGACGCCCCTGCAGGCCGAGCTGACCCTGCACGACGGGCGGACGGTGTCCCTCAAGGAGACGTGGACGGGCGAGACGCTGGACAAGGAGAGCTCGCTGCGGCTCCTCGAGCGCCTGCTCGCGTACGAGCCCGAGGTCGCGCAGCCCTGACCCTCAGGTCGCCGAGCCGCTCCGGAGCGCCTGCAGCCAGGTGCGCGCGCCGACGAAGTCGGTGTCCGCGGTGCCCACGTGCACGGTCGGCTCGACGGCGTCGGCCCGCGGGTAGGAGCCGAGGAACCGCACGTACGGGCAGCGGCGGTGCAGGCCCATGACGGCCTCGCCGACGCGCTCGTCGGTGATGTGCCCCTCGGCGTCGAGCGAGAACGAGTAGCGGCCGAGGGCGTCACCGATGGGTCGGGACTCGATCCGGGAGAGGTTCACGCCCCGCACCGCGAACTGCTCCAGCATGGCGAGCAGCGCACCGGCCTCGTTGTCGGGCAGGTGGACCACGAGCGTCGTCTTGTCCGCGCCGGTGGGCGGCGGCACCGCGCCGGGGTGGCCGACGACGACGAACCGGGTCTGCGCGGAGACGTTGTCCGCGACGTCCTCGGCCAGCGGGACCAGGCCGTAGGAGTCGACCGCAGCAGGCGGCACCAGCGCGGCGTCGAAGCCCAGCTCGGCCCCACCCGCCGCGATGAGCGCCGCGGGAGCCGTGTTGGACGTCGCGGGCACATGCACCACGGACGGCAGGTGGTGCGCCAGCCAGCGCCGGCACTGCACCCACGCGTGCGGGTGGGCGGAGATGCGTCGCACGTCCTGGAGCCGCACGCCGGGCGCAGCGGCCAGCGTGAACTGCACCGGCACCAGCATCTCGCGCACGATCACCAGCGGGTCGCCGCCCGCGAGGCTGTCGAGCGTCGCGGTGACACCGCCCTCGACGGTGCTCTCGATGGCCACCACCGCGAAGTCGGCGTCGCCCGTCCGGACGGCCTCGATGGCCGACGACACGTCGGACACCGGGAGGTCGACGCACACGCCCACGGGCGCGACCTGGCGCAACGCGGCCTCGGTGAACGTGCCGGCCGGACCCAGGTAGGCGTACCGCGGTAGCCCCTCGGACATGGCGTCCCTCCCGTGCAGATGATGTGCACGCTGCACGGATACCCCGCAGCGCCGCCGGGGTCGAGGGTAGTGCGCCCGTACGCTGGAACGGTGCTGACCCCTGCCCGCCCGCGCGCGTCCCTGCTCCGCGGCGCGGTGCTCACCCTGGTGCTGAGCCTGGCGGGCATCCTCCTGGCGACCCCTGCACAGGCGGCGGACGAACCTCCGGTGCTCCTCGTCGGCATGACCGGTGTGCGCTGGGACGACGTCACCACCCTGACCACGCCCGCCCTGTGGAGCATGTCCCGGGAGGGCTCGATCGGTCTGGTCGCCGCACGGAGCGTGGCCTCCCGGTCCTGCCCCGCGGACGGCTGGCTGGCGGTCTCCACCGGGACCCGCGCCGCCGACCTGCGAGCCGACGACGGCACGTGCCGCACCCTGCGCGACCCCGGTGAGAGTGGCGAGGTGCCGGGCTGGGACGACTACGTCGCGGCGGCCGACGCCGAGTCGTACGGAGCCACCCCCGGGCTGTTCGGCGACATGCTCGCCGAGGCCGGTTCAGCCGTCACCGGGATCGGTCCCGGTGCGGCGATCGCGCTCGCGGACACCGGCGGCATCCCGGTGGGCACCTACGAGACCCTCCCGATCAACACCCTCGGCCTGACCCGCGTGGTGCGCGACGCCCTCGACGCGTCGCAGCTGGTGGTCGTCGACGCCGGCTCGTTGCGTGACCCCGGGTACGCCACGACGGCCCGGCCCAGCACCCCGCAACCCACCGAGACCTCCCCGGGGGACGTCCTCGAGGAGCCGACCCCGCCCGAGGTCTCCACGCCCGACGCGATCACCGAGCCGTCCCGGGCGCTCCAGGCGCAGGTCATCGACGCCCGGATCGGTGCCGCCATCGCCGGCGCCCAACGCTCGGGCGCGACCGTCCTGGTGGTCTCGCTCGCCGACTCCGGCCGCACCGCGCTCCAGCTCGCTGCCGCCACCGGACTCGCCCCGAACGGCGAGGAGTACGCCGACAGCCTGCTGACCTCGGGCTCCACCCGGCAGGCGGGCGTGCTCCAGACCGTCGACGTGACGCCGACGCTGCTGGCCGGGATCGGGCTGGACAACAGTGCCGCGGCCCTCAGCGGAGCGGAGATCCTGCCCGGCCCGCCGACGTCCGCCGCGACCGCCCGCGTCGCGCACCTGCTGGACGTCCAGCGCCACGCCACCATGGTCACGCGGGTGAGCGGCGCGTACTCGACCCGCCTGGTGCTCATCCAGGCGGTCCTGTTCATCGCCGCCGCGATCATCCTCACCCGCACCGGCCGCTCCGACCGCGCGCCCCTCCGACCCGCGCTGCGCGTGCTGCAGGTCTCCGCGCTGGCCCTGGCCGCCGCGCCGGTGGCCTCGTTCCTCACGAACACCGTCCCGTGGTGGCGCTCGAGCATGCCGGTCACCGCGTTCTGGTGGGTGCTGCTCGGCTGGATCGCCGTCATCACCGTCGTCGCCCTGGTGGGACCGTGGCGGCGCAACCTGCTGGGCCCCGCGGGGCTCGTCGCGGGCGTCACGGTGGCCGTGCTGGTGGTGGACGCCTGCACCGGCTCCACGTTGGTGATCGACTCCCCGATGGGCGCCCACCGCCTCCTCGCGGCCCGGTTCTACGGGATGAGCAACCAGGCGTTCGCGCTCCTGACGGCGGCCGGCCTGCTGCTCGCGGTCGCCATCGCGGACCCGCTGCTGCGGCGCGGTCGGCGGGGGCTCGCGACGGCCGTCGTCGCCGGGCTCGGCCTGCTGCTCGTGGTCGTCGACGGCGCCCCGGGTCTGGGCAGCGACTTCGGCGGCCCGCCCGCCCTGATCCTCGCGTTCGCGATGCTGACCATCGTGGTGAGCGGCCGCAAGGTCAGCTGGAAGTGGATCGGGCTGATCGCGCTGGTCGGCGTCGTGGTGGTCGGCGGGTTCGCGGTGCTCGACTGGATGCGCCCGGCGGCCGACCGCACGCACCTGGGCCGGTTCTTCGCCACCGTGCTCGACGGCGGCCTGTGGGATGTCGTCGGCCGCAAGATCGCGGTGAACCTGCGCGTGCTGACGTCGTGGCGGTACCTCGTCACCGCGATCGGCGGCATCGCGCTCACGTGGCTCGTCGTCGTGGGCGGCCGTCCGCGGCGCGGCGAGCTGATGGGCACCGGCAGCCCTCTGGCCGGACTGACCCGCGCGGTTCCCCTGCTCCGGCCCGCGTTCGCGGCGATCGCCGCTGCCCTGACGGTCGGCTTCCTCATGAACGACTCGGGCATCGTGGTCCCGGCGACGGGCATCGCGGTCGCGGTCCCGTGCCTGGTCGCAGCAGCCGCGCAGTGGCGGCTCGGGGCACCGGACGGGGAGCTGGCCCCCGCGGAGCCCGTGAAGGAGCCTGCGCGCGCCGACTAGCGGTGCGTCTGTGGCGGCTTCTGCGCGGGCGCCACGCTGCGCTTCACGGCCCCGGCGGCGCGGCGCACACGGCGTGCGTTGACCGCCAGCTGCACGTCCCGGTACTGCGCCGCGCGGTGCAGCTGGCCCTTCAGGTCGGTCCCGGACGGCCGGTGCCGCAGGTCGCAGGGGACCTCGACGACGCGGAACCCGCGACGCAGCAGGTCGATGGTCATGCCGGTCTCGACGCCCCAGCCGTGGGCCAGCGGGGTGGCGGCCTCGAACGCCGCGCGCGTCAGGCAGCGCATGCCCGAGAGCGGCTGGGTCGGGGTCCAGCCGGTCATCGAGGCGATCGCGCGGCGGGCGGCGCCGACGACGATGCCCCGGCCACCGGCACCGGGCTGCGGCGGGATCAGCGCGATGGAGAGGTCGGCGTGCCCCTCGAATACCGGCGGCACCAGTGGGGCGGTGTTGACCGCGGTCTCGCCCAGGTCGCCGTCGATGAACAGCAGGATGCGCGGCTGGCGGTCGGGGGCGTCGCGCATGGCGACGACAGCGGCACCCGTCTCCATCGCGGCTGCCTTGCCGCGGTTGTGCGAGTGCCGGACCACCACAGCACCGGCCTCGCGGGCCACGTGCTGCGTGTCGTCCTCCGAGCCGTCGTCGACCACGAGCACGAGGTCCACGTGCGGGATCGCGCGCGCCGAGCGGACCGTCGCCGCGATGCGCCGGGACTCGTCCTTCGCGGGGATGATCACGGCGACCCGCTGGCGGGCCTTGTGGACGGCCGCCTTCCGCTCGTCGACGGCTGCCTTGCGCGCCGCTGCGGGCGAGTCCGGCACCGGCGCGGCCACCCCGTCGGCGGTGGGGTCCGCAGGGGCCGTCGTCGCCTGGTCGTCGGCGGCCTTGCCGCCCGTGCGCGTCACGTCCGCAACCCTATCTATCCGAGCGGACCCTGCCCGTCAGCGCAGGGTGACCTGGCGGGCCACCAGCCCGGCTCGGGCACGACGCTCGTTGGCGTCGAGCGGCGAGGTGTCCGCGAGCGCGGCCTCGAACGCGGGCACGAAGTCGGCCAGCGGCTTCTCGATGTCCTCGGCCTCCGACCCCTTCGCCAGCTCCCACACCGGGACGACAAGACCGGCCGAGCGGAAGTAGCCGACGAACTTGGCGCCCTCGAACCCGGACGCACGCTTGGCGTGCAGACGCGCGAGGCCGTCGAGCACCACCTGCTCCTCGTGCGGCTGCGCCCAGCGCAGGAACTCGCGAGCGCCCATCCGGCACCAGTAGGCGGCGTCGGCAGCCTCGAGCTTGACCGTGTCGATGATGCCGCCGTCGGCCTCCTCGATCGCGGCCTGCAGGTCCGGGGTGCGCTCGGTGTCCGGGGCCAGCCAGTACGCGAACGAGTCCTGGACCGTGACCTCGAACGGCACGCTCAGGTCGAGCACGTCCTGCAGGCGCGGGCCCGGCTCCGGCAGCCCGATGGTC
Organism: Cellulomonas sp. P4_B5_2; assembly: GCF_056402235.1. Classification (NCBI taxonomy): domain Bacteria; kingdom Bacillati; phylum Actinomycetota; class Actinomycetes; order Micrococcales; family Cellulomonadaceae; genus Cellulomonas; species Cellulomonas sp. P4_B5_2. The sequence goes on along the minus strand of NZ_JBFUHU010000075.1, from coordinate 8,563 downwards.
TCGACCGCGGTGCCGGCCTCGACCTCGATGGCCTCGAGCAGCGCGTGCGCCAGGTCGCGGCTGACGTCGTTGGAGCTGCTGGTGGTCTGCAGCGCCAGCAGGATCACGCCGTCGGCGCGGTGCAGCGCGGGCCAGCTCGTCGGGAGCACCGTGGTGACCAGCACGTCGTGCGAGCCGTACTGCGTGGTGGTGCGGGCGGTCGCGGTCGCGGCCGGGACGAGCTCCTTGAGCGCCACCCAGTCGGGCTCACCGGGGAGCCCCTCGAACGGGCGCAGCACGAAGTCGGACGAGTTCTTGGCCATGCCGGAAAGGCTACCGGTCGGTGCGGGCCGGGGTGTGCGGGACCCCGGGGCGTAGGGGAGGATCAGGGACATGGACCCGCGCGCCGGAACACCTGCCCAGCCGTCCGACCTCGTCGATCTGGATGCCCTGACCGGCGCCTACTACGACCGCGAACCCGACCTGGACGACCCCGCGCAGCGCGTGGTGTTCGGCACCAGCGGTCACCGGGGATCGGCCCTGGACTCGGCGTTCAACGAGGCCCACATCGTGGCGATCACCGCCGCGATCGTCGAGTACCGGCGGTCCCAGGGCACCGACGGTCCCCTGTTCATCGGCCGGGACACCCACGCGCTGTCCGACCCCGCCTGGCGCTCGGCGCTCGAGGTCCTGGCGGCGGCGGACGTCGAGGTGCACGTGGACGCGCGCGACTCGTGGACGCCCACCCCGGGCGTCTCGCACGCGATCCTGCGGCACAACGGCGCCGGCAGCTCCGAGGGCGTGCGCACGCAGGGACCGGGCCTGGCCGACGGCATCGTCGTGACCCCGTCGCACAACCCGCCGCGCGACGGCGGCTTCAAGTACAACCCGCCGGACGGTGGGCCCGCGGGGTCCGAGGCCACCGGCTGGATCGCCGACCGCGCCAACGCGATCCTGGCGTCCGGGTGGAAGAACATCCCGCGCGTGAGCGCCGAGGCTGCGCTGGCGGCGGACACGACCCTGAAGCACGACTACCTGTCCTCCTACGTGGCGGACCTGGCCAACGTGATCGACATCGAGGCCATCCGGGCGGCCGGGGTGCGGATCGGTGCGGACCCGCTCGGCGGCGCGTCGGTCGAGTACTGGGGCGAGATCGGCGAGTACTACGGGCTCGACCTCACGGTGGTGAACCCGACGGTCGACCCGCAGTGGGGGTTCATGACCCTCGACTGGGACGGCAAGATCCGGATGGACTGCTCGTCGCCGTACGCGATGGCCTCGCTGGTCAGCCGCATGGCGGGCGACCCGGCGCCGTTCGACATCGCGACCGGCAACGACGCCGACTCCGACCGGCACGGCATCGTCACGCCGGACGGGCTGATGAACCCGAACCACTACCTCGCGGTCGCGATCTCCTACCTGTACGGCGGCGCACGCCCGGGCTGGCCGGACGGGACCGCGATCGGCAAGACGCTCGTCTCCTCGAGCCTCATCGACCGGGTCGCCGCCAAGCTGGGCCGGCGCCTGCTCGAGGTGCCGGTCGGGTTCAAGTGGTTCGTGCCCGGACTCGTGGACGGGTCGGTCGGGTTCGGCGGCGAGGAGTCCGCCGGGGCGTCGTTCCTGCGCAAGGACGGCACCGTGTGGACCACCGACAAGGACGGCATCCTGCCCGCGCTGCTGGCCTCCGAGATCCTGGCGACCACCGGGAAGTCGCCGTCGGTGCACCACCGCGAGCTCGTCGCCGAGTTCGGGGAGAGCTGGTACGCCCGGGTCGACGCGGCGGCCAGCCGTGAGGAGAAGGCCACGCTGGCCAAGCTCACCCCGGAGCAGGTCACGGCGACGACGCTGGCGGGCGAGGCGATCACTGCGCGGCTGACCGAGGCACCCGGGAACGGCGCGTCGATCGGCGGGCTGAAGGTCACCACGGAGAACGCCTGGTTCGCCGCCCGGCCGTCCGGCACCGAGGACGTGTACAAGATCTACGCCGAGTCGTTCGTGTCCGCGGAGCACCTGGCGCAGGTGCAGGCGGAGGCGAAGGACGTGGTCTCGGCGGCGCTGGGCTCCTAGCGCCTCAGTGCTGCGGCGCCCGCACCAGGTCCTGGTAGTCGGGGTGCCGGCCGATCCACGCCTTCACGTACGGGCAGAACGCCACGACGTCCCGGCCGCTGGCCCGGACCGCGTCGAGGGCGGCCTGCACGAGCGTGGACGCGATGCCCTGACCCTCGAACGCCGGGTCCACCTCGGTGTGCGTGAACACGACCGTGGTACCGATCGTGTCGTACACCGTGAACCCGAGGAGCTCCCCGTCGGGGCTGCGCGCCTCGAACCGGTGCTCGTCGGGTGCGTCGCTGACCTGCACGTCCGTCATGCCATGAATGGTGAGGCACGACGCGCCGTCGCGATAGACCTGGTGACAGACTGAGGCGGTGCTCCAGCCCTACCGCGACGTGCTGACGCGCCCGGGGGCTCTGGCCTTCTCCGGCGCCGGTGTGCTCGCCCGACTGCCCATGTCCATGGTCGGCATCGGCATCGTCCTCATGATCTCCACGGTGTACGGCTCCTACGGTCTGGCCGGTCGCGTCTCCGCGGTCTACGTCGTGGCGCAGGCGCTGTGCTCGCCGCAGCTGGCGCGGCTCGTGGACCGGCACGGGCAGTCGCGGATCATGCGGCCCGCCGTGGCGATCGCGGCCGTGGGGCTCGTCGGGGTGGTCGTCGCCGCGTCGCAGGAGGCCCACGAGGCGTGGCTGTACGCCGCCGCGGTGGTCACCGGCGCGGGGATCGGGTCGTTCGGGTCGCTGGTCCGGGCGCGCTGGGCCCGCGTGCTCGGGGCCGACCCGCACCGGATGCACACGGCGTACTCGCTGGAGTCCGCGCTCGACGAGCTCGTGTTCATCGTGGGCCCGGTGCTCGCCACCGTGCTCGCGACGGGGGTCGCCCCCGCGGCCGGACTCGTCGTCCCGCTGGTCGCCATGCTCGTCGGCGGCTACTGGTTCCTCTCCCTGCACAGCACCGAGCCGCCGCCCGCCCCGGTCGGTAGCCCGCGGCCGAAGGGCTCCGTGCTGCGCAAGCCGGGCATGGTCGTCCTGGCGATCGTGTTCGTCGCGATGGGCTCGATCTTCGGCGCCACCGACGTGTCCACCGTGGCGTTCGCGGAGGAGTCCGGCTCCAAGGGGTCCGCGGGGATCATCCTGGCGATCTTCGCGCTCGGGTCGCTCATCTCCGGGCTGCTCTACGGCACCCGCGTGTGGAAGCGGCCCCTGTACCTGCGGTTCGCCACCGGCATGGTCGCCCTGGCGGTCGGCGTCTGCTTCTTCTTCCTCGTGCAGTCGCTCGTCGCTCTGGCCGCGGTCATGTTCGTCGCCGGGTTCGCCATCGCACCCACGCTGATCAACGGCAACGGGCTGGTACAGGACCTGGTCCCGCGCGAACGGCTGACCGAGGGGCTGACGTGGGTGGGCACGTCGCTCGGCGTCGGGGTGTCGGTCGGGTCGTCGGTGGCGGGCGCGCAGATCGACGCCGCCGGGTCGCACGCCGGGTTCCTGGTGGTCGTCGTCTCCGCAGGCCTCGCGGTCGTGGCCACGCTCGCGGCGCTGCGGACGCTGCGCGGCGACGCCGGCGATCACGTGCACGACTCCGTGGAGGCCGGGTCGCCCTCGTCGACCGGCGGTGCGGCCGTGGCGGCGTGCGAGGTCGCCGAGTCCGTCGAGCCGGCGCGCTCGGTCGGTACCCTCGACGCGTGAATGATGCTCTGACCTCGCTCGTCGCCCCGCTCGGACCTCTCGCGGACGTCGAGCTCCTCACCGGAGGACAGTTCGCGACCACGTACCGGGTCACCCTCGCCGGCGGCGCACGCGTCGTCGTGAAGACCGCGCCGGTCGGCACGGACGGGCTGCTGACCTACGAGCACGACCTGCTGCGCGCCGAGGCGCTGGTCTACGGTCTCGCCGCCGACCGGCCCGCCCTGCTCATGCCGCAGGTGCTGCACACGGACTTCTCCCGGACGCTGCTGCCCAGCGACGCGCTCGTGGTCAGCCACCTGCCGGGGGTGCCGTGGRTCGACGCGGGCTTCGGACCGGCGTCGTCGGACCCCCGGACCGCGCGCGCGGAGCGGGAGACCGGTGCGGTCCTGGCGGCGCTGCACGCGATCGAGGGGCCGGCGTACGGCTACCCGTGCGGGCGGCGGGAGGCCACCTGGTCCGAGTCGTTCACGGGCATGGTCGACGAGCTCCTGGCCGACGCCGAGACCTGGTCGGTCGCGGTGCCCGCCGGCGAGGTCCGCGCGGTCCTCGAGAAGCACCGGCACGTGCTCGACGACGTGGTCCGTCCGTCGCTGGTGCACACCGACCTCTGGGCCGGGAACGTGTTTGTCGACCCGGACACCGGCGCGGTGGTCGGGGTGATCGACCCGGAGCGCGCGTTCTGGGGCGACCCGCTGGCCGACCTGGTGGGCATCGACCCCATGGGCCGTGAGCCCGGGACGCCCGCGCTGCTCGACGGCTACGGTCCGCTGGACGTCGAGAGCCCGTCGGCGCGCGTGCGCCTCGACCTGTACCGGATGCGCCTGTGCCTGGTCATGATGATCGAGATCACGCCCCGGAAGTTCGAGGGCGACTGGGTGGAGCCGCACCGCACGGCGGTCACGGCGAACCTGCACGCGGCGCTCGCGTCCCTCCACGGACAGGCTCCCTCTCGGCCGACCGGGTGACGTCACGCTCGTCGTCACCGGTCGGACGAGATGACGACGTGGGCGCCCCCGCGGGTAGGTGAGGATGGGCGGATGCTCCCGCTCCGCCTCGCCGGTCCGGCCCGCGGTGCCGCCGCCGCCCTCGCGATCGTCGTCCTCGCCGGCTGCTCCGCGGAGGACGGCGCCGACCCGGCGGCGTCCCCGTCGGCCTCCTCGACCCCCACGCGCGCACCGCTGACGTTCGAGCAGGCGACGGCCGCGCTCACCGCGACGCTCCTGCCCACCGCGACCGTGCAGCGCTGCGACGAGTACCAGCCGGGCTCTCCCGAGGCGCAGGAGTACCTCGACCAGCTCGCCGCGGAGCTCGCTTCCACGCAGGACGAGGAGGCCGCGGTCCCCCTGCCGAGCCCGGGCTTGCCCCAGTGCGGCAACCCGGCCCTCGGCGACCTGCGGGCAGCGTCCCTCGCGGGCCACGCGTTCGCCGTGGGCGACCCGGTCGCGCTGCCCTTCGCCGGCGGCGCGAGCCGGGCGATCGAGGTCTACGAAATGCGCGACGCGGACACGGCGCAGACCGCCGTCGCGACGGAGGCCGCGGACCTCGACGGCTGGGCCGCCGACAAGGAGACGCCCCGGGTGGACAACGCAGACACTCCGCGGCGCACCTCTGGGCGACGCGCGACGGCCTCGTCGTCCGCGTGCAGGTCGTCGGCGACACACCCGGCCAGGCTGTCGCGACGGCCCTCGACACGGCCACCCGGTACGTCACGTCCCTCGACCCGACGGGCGCCACCGACTGACGACCACGCCCGGCCGTGCGCGGTCGCCGGCTCGGGCCGGAACATGCCGCGCCCTAGGGCACCGGGTGGCGGGCGTCGTAGTCCCAGAACGAGCGCTGCGCCCGCACGAGCACCCAGAGGAGCACCACGMACAGGCAGCCGCCGATCACCGCGGCCCACCCCTCGCCGACCGTCGACGCCGCCCCGCCGAGCAGCGCCTCGCCCAGCCGGGGTCCGCCCGCGACGACGACGATGAACACGCCCTGCAGGCGGCCGCGCATGTCGTCGGGTGTCGCCGTCTGCAGGATGGTCTGCCGGAACACCGAGCTGATCGCGTCGGCCGCCCCGGCGACCACGAGCATGAGCACCGCGATCGCGAGCGCGAGCCAGAGCACCTGGTCCGGGTGCGACTGCCCCGCCAGGACGAGGACCAGCCCGAACCCGGCGATCGCGAGCCCCCAGACCGTGATGGCCACCGCGATGATCCGGCCCTGCCAGCGGATCCGGGTCAGCCCGCCGGAGAACAGCCCCGCCAGCCCGACGCCGACCGCCGCCGACGCGGCCATGACCCCGGTGGTCGTCGCGCCGCCGCCCAGGTAGACCAGGCCGATCGCCGGGAACAGCACGCGCGGCGACGACGTGATCATGGCGACCAGGTCCACGGCGAACGTCATCCGCACGTTCTTCTGGGTGCCCAGGTACCGGAACCCGTYGATCACCGAGGCCAGCCCCGCGCGCTCCCGGCGGTTCTCCGAGTGCTCCGGGGGCTGCGCCGGCAGCCGGAACAGTGCGAGGAGCGCGGCCGTGAACAGGAGCGCATCGAGCGTGTAGGCGACGCCGTAGTCGAACGCGGCGACGAGGAACGCGCCCAGCAGAGGGCCGACCGTGAACGCGACGCTGAACCCGAGCGTCTGCAGGGCGTTCGCCGCGGGCAGGAGCGTCGGGTCCAGGAGCCGCGGGATGATCGCCGACCTCGCCGGCTGGTTCACCGCGAACGCCCCCGACTGCACCGCGACCAGCGCGAAGAGCACCCACACCTGCTCGTTGCCGAGCCACGCCTGCACGGCCAGCCCGATGGTCACGCCCCACGCCACGAACGACGCGATCAGAGCGACCTTGCGGCGGTCGTAGTGGTCGGAGATCGCGCCGCCGTACAGCCCGAAGAAGACCAGCGGCACGAGCGCGCAGAGGCCGAGGATGCCGACCGACGCCGTCGACCGGGTGAGCGCGTACACCTGCAGCCCGACCGCGACCACCGTCAGCTGCGCCCCGAGGTTGGAGATCGACAGCCCCCACCACAGCCGCCGGAACGCCGGACTGACACGCAGGGGTGTCGTGTCGACGACGAGCGAGGGCATCGGGCGAGTTTAGTTGCCCGAGGAGACGCGCTCCCCACCTGCGCGAGCTCGGCAGTTTCCGCCGAGTTCGGTAGTTGCAGCTACCGAGCTCGGCGGAAAGTCACGAACTCGAGCCCGCGCGGGCGTGCGAGGCTGTCGCCCGTGAGCAGCCAGCCCGAGCACCTCGTCGTGATGGGCGTGTCCGGTACGGGCAAGTCGACCACCGCGCTCCTGCTCGCCGAGCGCCTCGGCCGGCCGCTGATCGAGGGCGACGACCTGCATCCCCCGGCCAACGTGGAGGCCATGCGCGCTGGCCGGGCGCTCACCGACGACGACCGCGGTCCGTGGCTGCGCGCCATCCGGGACGCGATGACGGCCGCCGGCGGACCGACCGTCGTGACCTGCTCATCGCTGCGCCGGTCCTACCGCGACGTCCTGCGCACCGCCCAGGGCCGCGTGCGGTTCGTGCACCTGGTGGTCCCGCCCGACGAGCTCGCCCGCCGACTCACGGAGCGGACGGGCCACTTCATGCCGGCCACTCTCCTGGCCAGCCAGCTGGCGACCCTCGAGCCGCTGGCCGCCGACGAGGACGGGGTCGACGTTCCGGTCGCCGGCCCGCCGGAGTCGGTCGCCGAGGAAGCCCTCCGCCTGCTGGCCCTCGCGCACCCTTGACCCGGCCGCGAGATCGTGGGTCCGGCACGAGATCGCGAGTGCGCACCCACGAACCGGCGCCGAACCCACGAGATCGAGAGCGACGACGGGCCGGCCGCCGCGGCGACCGGCCCGTGCGACAGCCTCAGGACTCCAGCGACGCGCCCGTCTCCAGGAGCGTCTTGAGGTCCGACAGGATCTGCGGCCAGCCGCCGCCGAACTGCGGCAGGTCGCCGGAGATGAGTGCCGCGGTGCGCGGGGCGTCGGTCACGTCGTGGACCAGGGTCAGCTGCGTGACGCCCTCGCCGCGGGGCTCGAGCTCGTAGGTGAGCCGCGTGAACCCCTCCGCGCGGGCCTCGTCGTCCCACAGGGTGCGCCAGGTGAGCACCAGGCGGGAGTTCTCCACGACCTCGACCACCTCGCCGTCGAGGATCGGCTGGTCGGCGGGGGTGCCGTAGGCGACCATGTCCGCCGACGGGAGCGTGGTGAACGCGCCGCCGGGCGTGAGGTCGAACGTCGAGGGGCTCTTGTAGCCGTAGCGGGCGTTCCACTCCGGCGAGGTGATGGCCTTCCACACGGTGGCGGCGTCGGCCTTGATCCAGATGCGGTTGACGAGGACGGTCGTGGTGGCCGTGTCGGTCTGGGTGGACATGGTGGTCTCCAGGGCTGATTTGAGGTCGGTCAGCGCGTGCAGGCGCTCGGCACCGAGCACGTCGTACTTGTCGATCCACCGTTCGTGGATCAGCTGGATCGGGACGGCGTTGAGGAAGTGGAGCTTCTCCCGGCCCGATCGGCGCGTGACGACGAGGCCCGCCTCCTCGAGCACCTTGAGGTGCTTCATGACCCCGAACCGGGTCATCTCGAGGTCCTGCTCCAGCTCCGTCAGCGTGCGGCCGTCACGCGTGTAGAGCTGGTCGAGCAGGTGGCGACGGGTGGCGTCCGCAAGTGCCTTGAACACCAGGTCCTCGTCCATGCCGACGACGATAGGTGACCAATTAGTCACATGTCAACGACTACCAGCCGCGACTTCCCGGAGACCCCTTGAACGGTCCGACGACGCGCGAGGTGATCCAGCCGCCGTAGAAGCCCCCGGCCTGCGGCTCGACGAGCTCGCCGTCCACCGTGCAGGTCAGGTC
>NZ_JBFUHU010000074.1:0-12186 GCF_056402235.1 Cellulomonas sp. P4_B5_2 | reverse complement strand
GTCTGGCGGCACTTCGGGAATCGGCTGCAGCCCAAGAATGCCCCGTAGGCGCCCTTGCGCTGGACGAGGGTGCCTTCGCCGCAGCCGGGACACACCCGGATCTTCGCGCTGGAGGCCCGCGAGCTGTCCACGGCGACGTCCGGGCCCTCAAGGAGTTCGACGATGAATGGCGACTCCAGGCCCGTGACGGTGAAGATCGTGACGCCGTGCCGAGCGCGTGTCAGGGCGACGTAGAACAGGCGGCGTTCCTCGGAGTGCGGGAACCCGTCATCGCCGGTCATCGCGAGCGACAGGACCGGATCGTCGTGGATCTGGCTGGGGAACCCATAGGTGCCCCGAGTCACGCTCGGCAGCACGACGTAGTCGGCTTCGAGTCCCTTCGACCGGTGGACGGTGCGGAAGGTGACGTCGAGCTTCGGATAGGTCCGCTGCGGGAGGAGTTGCTCCTCGAAGCGGTAGCGGCCGAGCACGTCGACGCTGCTTCCGGGCGCATGGGTCGTCAGCTTCGCGAGGTGGTCCGCAATTGCATTGGGGATCGCCTCGCGGCTATCGACGCGAACGATGGTGACGGGCGGACCGCCGTCTCCCCTGGCCGCTCGGACGGTCTTGCTGATCTGGGCGGGGTTGCGGGAGACGAAACGGCTGGCGACATCGGCGATGGTCTGGGTGCAGCGGAACGTTGTCTGAAGTCGGCGCGTCTGTGCTGGGCCGAAGTAGGCAGCGAAGTCGGTCATCACCGACAGGTCGGCGCCGGCGAAGCGGTTGATGGCCTGCCAGTCATCGCCCACCGCGAGCAGGTACTTCCCGTTGCCATGCAGGAGTGCCTTGGTCAGCCTCGCCCGCGCCCGACTCGTGTCTTGGAACTCGTCCACCATCACCAGATCGAAACAAGCCAGGCCGGGATCGCGCTCCACGAGTTCGGCGGCCTGCAGGAGCATGTCGTCGAAGTCCACCGCGTTGATGGCGCGGAGGTCAGCCTCCCAACGGTCATGGATCCGCCAGTACAGGTCCAGGAAGAGCCGGGTCCGGGGGCTTGCGCGCTTCGGCCCTTGGAGCAGGCGCGCGTCCAGGTCCTCGCGCGTCAGGGAGCCTGACTTCACGTGCGACATGAAGGTGCGGACCAAGCGGGCGAGCCGCTCGTGCTCCAGCGGGATCGCTCCGGGGATCGGGCGGTCGGGGTTCCAGTTGAGGTCCAGGCCGTGGCCCGAGAGGTCCTTAGCGAAGGTCTCGAAGCCGCTCAGGTCGATGATCTCGTGCCACTTCGTCTCCACGAGCGAGGTACCGAAATGCTCGTGAAGCTGCTTCTTCCACTGCATGGATTCGGCGTAACCGGTGAAGCTCTCAGGCGGTGTGCCATCGGCTCGCAGCGCCCAATGCTCGTGCCAGAGGTCGGCGTCGGGGTAGAAGAAGTCGGGGCGGTACTGCGAGTGGGCCCCGTCGGSCACGTCGTAGGCGTAGGGGCGCTCGTACTCGTAGTTGACGCCGTTCAGGAACAGCCAGTCGGCAATGAGACGCTCGCCCTCGCTGCGGACGGTCTCGCCGCGATAAGTCTGGAACCCGGTGAGCCGAGTTGACCGGTCATAGCCATCCGGTTCGCCGCCGTCGGGCTCATCGGACATCCGACCGTACAGAAGCCTGAATGCGTCCCACCTGTACCGGAAGTCGGGAGAGGACCCACGCAGGTCGTCGACGATCCGCTCTATCTTCGCGGCGTCCTGCCCATTCTCCACCCACGGCGCGATGCTGGGCTTCCGCCCAGTGGCCTGACCGATCAGCGCCAGCCCGAACGAGTGGAACGTGCTGGCCCGGAGTCCTTCGGAGGAGAGACCGAGGACGCCGAGCCGAGTCCTCACGCGCTCCTGAAGCTCTTTGGCGGCATCGGCGTTGAACGCGAGCATGAGGATCCGGTCGGCTGGGACGAATCCCCGCTCGATCGCATAGGCGGCGCGGGCCACCATGACCGACGTCTTGCCTGAGCCGGCCGCGGCGATGACCCGCACGCGGCTGTCGAAGGCGACGACGGCGCCGACCTGTTCTTCGGTGAGCGGCGACTTCTCGACCCTGTCGAAGAAGCCCCGCCGCGTCGAGCGTTCGCGCAGAAGGATCTCGTCGTTGGCGAGAGCGATGCGCGCGCGGTGGTCCGCGTCGAGGAAGTCCAGGGTGCGTGTCTCCTCGTCCGTCAGGTGGCTGATCAGTGCGGCGTCCTCGGCCGCACTCAACTTGGCCATCACATCCGCCCGGCTCGGAAGCCCTGTCAGCACCGTTCCGACGGCGTCGTGGGAGATCCATCGCTGCTCGTCGAGGCGCGAGGCAAGGAGGCGTTCGAAAGCAGTCCGTCGCTCGACCACGAGTGCGAGATCGGGACCGATCTTCCCGCGGGCGAGCACCAGGTGGATGGCGGCACGGATCTTCTTCGCGTCGCGACGGCCAACGCCGCCGAGCCTCTTCTTCGGAGTTCCTCGAACGACCAGAGTGCTGTGCATCCAGCTTCGCGACACCGTGATCCGTTCGGCTTCCGTGCCGACGAACACTTCGGTGTTGGTGGTCTCGGAGAGCGTGAGGCGGTCGTGGTTGTGCGACAGCGTCCACCCACCGGTGCCTGACCAGGTGTTGCTCACGGTCAGCGACCGTCGCAGATGCCCGTGCGGGGCAGTTCCAACCCGCAGGTGGGACAGACGGGAGTGACCCGCTCCGCGGTTGCCGTGCCGCCGCCTCCGCCGGGTGCATATCCCGGCAGGGTCGTCAGCTCCCCGTCGATCCACACGTAGGTCTTGCCGATGTAGAGCGCGCGCGCGCCGTCCTTTCCCAGCGCGATGTACGACCGCGAGTAGGGGATCCAGATGCGGTCTGCGTCGACGTGGGCGACCAGTTCCCTCACTTTGCTCCGCGCTTCGATGGGCATGTTGAACGCTTCCATGGCGCTGTCGACGGTGTCGAACGCGGTGCGCCCCTGGCCGTTCAGTTCGGCCGCGCACGCCGTGCACAGCTCAAGCCTTGCGGCGTCCTGCTCAGTCGCCACCCGCAACTCACTCGTGGCGCTGAAGTGGGAGCACCCCCGAATGTGGAGCTTGCCGCCGCCGACGGTCCGGATCAGCTGCTCTCCCGCCCGTGCAGCGAGGGCCGTCGGGTCCGGCGCGGTCGAGTCCGTCATGCTTGTTCATTCGGCACGCTCGACGTCCGACACAAGCCGTTCCGCTGTGGCACGCCTGACCTTGCACGTGGCTCGCAGATCTGTCGATGCGGTACGAACGCGCGCAGGACCTCGCCCGCTGCGCCCGCGGTCAACTGTGGCGAGTGGAGCCAATGGCCCCACTCGCAGAGCCGGTGAGAGCTTTAGCCGTGGCTGGCCATTCGAGCGACGAGGGCCTCGATCCGAACGAGCTCCTTCTCGACTTGTCCGAGCGTGCTGTTCGGCGGGATGGCCAGGCGCGCCCCGAAGAGGCATGAGTGGGTGCCCTGAGCGACCTTCATCCCCCAGCCCTTGCCCAGCCAAGCCGGGGCCCCAGCGTCAACGATGGCCTTCCACTTCTCCTTGTCCGTCGGGTCACTCGGGCGAGCCGCCGTCGTCTGCCACGCGTACCCGGGATGCGGAGAACCGGTCTCGTCCAGGATCTGCTCCTTGAAGAGCTTGTGGAGCAGCGCCCAATCGAAGCCTGCGGATGTCGTGACGAAGTCTTGGCGTAGGCCGAGCAACACGACGGGGCCCTTGAGTCGTTGGCTGTAAGGCCGAACAGGGTCCGGCTTCCACTCGTAGGCAGTCATCCCTTCCTGGATCTCTGCAGTCACGACGTGATCGGGCTTCGACGCGGGTGCCCACATGCGGACCGCCCAGTTCCCGCCGCCGGAGGAGGGATCGAGGTCGTGTTCCAACGCGCTCCACGAGTCCATCCGTCGGGAGAGCCATGCAACTCGAGCGCGTAGAGCCAGTTCCATCCCAGCGGCGTCGGCGGGGACGTCATTCCACACTGTGGCAGCGTCGACGACCGGTACCAGAGTCGCGAGCTGGGTCCGCCAGGCGCGCGCGGTGGTCGAGACCCAGGTGTGGGTGCTCACCGCATAGGCATCGAGAACCTCCTCCCACGTCACTGACTTCCAAGGATCCGCGTGGCGCAGGACGACGGGTAGCCCGGCGAGGTGCAGCACGCGGTAAGCGCCGGCGTCCGGAAACGCGGCAGCGTACCGAGTCAGTTGTTGCGGTCCGAGATCGGAGAGGAGCTTGACCTCGATGGCCGCGACAGGCGTCCCGCCACGTTGGAGGAGTAGATCGAGCCGGTCCGCTCGTCCCGATGGCCCTGAGACGCTGACCTCGCGGCTGACCGAATCGAACTCCACTCCCAACAGAGCGGCGAGTGGCGAAGGGTCGGATGTCAGCAGTACTGCAAGGAGGTCACTCCAACGGTTCTCGCTGGCACCCGGGACGATGAACGACAGGTTCGGCGCTGGGTCTGATTCGGTCACCTCACGATCATGCGGGCACCCACCGTTTCCGGTCAGCAATGAGGCCGTGCCAGCCTGGCCGTGCCGCAGCTCCGCAATGCTGACGGCTCGGCTCGGCTCGGCCCGGGCCTGGTGCTCAGGCGCGGCGCTGCGAAGCCGTCGGGTAGTCGACGCCGTAGTGCTGGGCAATGAGCGCGGTCGTCTCGCAGCCCCAGCTAAGGCGGCGCTCGATCGATTCCGAGTCGGCCTCGTCGTCGTCGCAGACGCCCGTACCCGACCCGCAGTCACGGTGCAGCGCCAGGAGCCTTCGCGCGAGCAGGTCGTCTATCCCGTTGAGGCGGCGCATTGCTTCGACCCACCGTGCAGCGGAGGCGGCGGTGGGCTCCTCTACCTCGTGCACGACGTCCATGTGCAGGGCCGCGCTCGCCTCCTCGTCGTACTCATATCGCGTCACCCGCAGGACGCTACGCCACGGGCGCTGTGGTTCGCGGCGAATGCGGTGCCACCGGATCCTTGGAACGTCACGACCACTGGTGCCCCCGGCGGGCGAACCGATTTCAGCTGCAGCGGCGCCGCACGGTTCGYGGCATGGTTGCAGTCGCCCCCTAGGGTGTCGTTCAAGTGCTTCGATGTCATCGGTAGGCCGCGTCTGCTGGGGTGCCGTTGTTCGCCCTGTCGCTCGACGAGAGGACCACGACCGTTGACCACCTTCGACGACATCTGGCGGCGCATCGAGGCGCACGCCGGCGCGGAGTTCCGCACAGTGACCGGTGAACCGTTCACGTACCGTGTCCCCGGCGCCTACCTTCGCGTAACCCGGGTGGGGCGAGAGATCAACCGCTCCCTGTCGCGTACGAACTTCCTGCGCGCAGCGGAGCGCATGCCCGCCACTCGGCCGTCCGACCTCCACGATCGGCAGGGCCCGTCCTACACCTGGGCAATTCTGATGGACGACCGGATCCGCCACGGCGATTGGTGACATCTCGCACGCCTGCGCGGCGGACAAGCGAGCATTCCGAGCACGAGGCGAGAACGCTGATGCCTCTCGACTCGGGCAGTCCGGACGTTGCTGCTGGAGTCGTCGCACCTATCTCGAGAAACGGGCCAGGATGCACCGGCGACCAGGCTCGAAGACCTCCTCGATCATCTCTGCTACGCCGTCACCATTGGGTGCCCGGCGGATCCCCAGCCACAGTTACCCCGACGAGTCGGCTCAGGAAATGGCCTCGCCGACGGAGGCCGGGCGTTTGCTCTGCTCCGACCGGGCAGGATGGGCAGATGGATACGCACGTCAGGACACCTCAAGAGATCTTCCTGATGCCGCAGCACCTCGTGGTGCCCCCGTTTCAGCGCCCCTACGTCTGGAACAGGGACGAGCAGTGGGCGCCCCTGTGGCACGACGTGCGTCGCCTGGCGGAGCTCCGGCTAGAAGACCGGTTCGGCAACCCGACCCACTTCCTGGGGGCGGTGGTGGTCCAGTCCCAGGACCCGATTCCCGGCAGCCTTCAAGCCGCCAACGTCATCGATGGACAGCAGCGGCTGACCACGGTCCAGCTGCTAATGGATGCGGTTGCCGCAGTGCTCGAGGAGATGGGCTCCGACGCCCTCGCCGACCAGCTCGATGCCCTGACGCACAACCAGTCCATGTACGTGCCGGCTGGGGAGACGCACCTGAAGCTGCGTCACACCAACCGGGACCGGGCCGCCTTCGACGAGGTGATGTCCTCGGAGCCGCCGGTCGATCACGCGCGGCTGCGGCACGCGGGTTCGTTGGTCGCGCTCGCGCACGAGTACTTCACCGACATGGTGCGTGAGTGGCTCGGACTCGCCGCGGTGGCCGACGCAGGCCCCGAGGATCGCAGCGCTGCGTTGGTCGACGCGTTGACGCGCGGGCTACAGATTGTCTCGATCAACCTGGCACCGAACGAGAACTCCCAGGAGATCTTCGAGACTCTCAACGCGCGCGGAACGCCCCTGACGGCGGCCGACCTGATCAAGAACTTCGTCTTCCAGCGGTTGGCCTCCGAGGGTGTCGACACCAAGCGCGCGTATGCCGAGGACTGGCCGTTCGAGTCGAAGTTCTGGGAAGTTGAGCTCAGTGTTGGCCGGTACCCCGTCACCCGCAGCTCGCTGTTCTTCAACCAGTGGCTCATCTCCCGGGTGGGCGAGGAGATCAGTCCGAAAGCGACGTTCTCCCGGTTCAAAGCGTTCGTCGAACGCGAGTCGGGTCAGAAAGTGTCTGAGCTGCTGCCTGTGATCAAGGCGCAAGCCGAGGCATATGAGGGATGGATAACAGCCGCTGAGGACCCGTACCGCCAGCTCACTCGGGTGGAGATGGCGTTCTACCGGATGCGGGCCTCGGAGCTCGAGCTCCTCAAACCCCTCGTTCTCTGGTTGCGCGAACCAGGGCGCGACATCCCCTCGGACGTCGTCGACGAGGTCGTCGGTATGGCCGAGAGCTGGGTGGTGCGGCGTCAGCTGCTCAGGCTCGCGGGTGGGGACCTCGGCCGGATCGTGGCAGACATCATCCGAGTTCACCGCGACGCGGCGCCCGTGGATCTCGGGGCACGTGTCCGTGTCCATCTGGCCCGCCTCAGTGTGACAAGCACCTACTGGCCCGGCGACGAGGAGATTCGACGAGCCCTCGCCTCGGAGCAGGTGTACCGGCGGTTCAAGCGGTCGAGACTGCGGTTCCTCCTTGAGGCGATCGAGGACCGATCCCGTGCGAGTACCCGCCAGCCGCAAGTCCCTCGGGCCGGCTACCCGATCGAGCACGTACTTCCACAGAAGTGGGCGGATCACTGGCCGGTAGCGACGGAGGCGGACGAGGTGAATCGCGCCGACCACGTCCACCGCCTCGGCAATCTGACTCTGCTCACCGCGTCCCTGAACTCCAAGGTGTCCAACGGCCCGTGGGGTGCGAAGCGAGAGGCTCTGCAGCAGCACGACACGCTGCTGCTCAACAGCCGGTTGCTGCGGTCGGCGCCCGACGTCTGGGACGAGGCCGGCATCGATGAGCGCACAGCTCAGATGGTCGACTCGATCCTTGCGACGTGGCCGGTACCTGACGGTCATGCGGGCAGCGTCGACGACCCGCTGGCTAAGAAGGCGCAGGACTGGGTTGAGTTGAAGCACCTCATCGGCGCCGGACTGCTTGTGCCCGGGACTGTGCTCACTCCTCGGGCGGGTAGGTGGCAGCAGCACCAGGCGCTTGTCCGACCGAACGGCCAACTCGATGTCGACGGACACACATTCGAATCACCTTCCGGGGCGGGGACGTACGTTCGGGGAGGGAGTACCAATGGTTGGCATTTCTGGCGGCTGCCTGACGGTCGGTCGCTGCTCGACGTTCGGTCGGCGTACAACGGCACGAAGCCCAAGTCGTCGGTCGCGCCGTTTGACTGGGCGCTGTTGCACGCGATCCTGAACGCGATTCCCGAAGGTCACTGGACGACCTACGGACAGCTGGCCGACGTAGTCGGCACGGCTCCGCAACCCGTCGGAAATCACATCGCCTCGTGTCCGCAGTGCATCAATGCCCATCGAGTCTTGGCGACCGGTGGCGTCGTCTCCGCGCACTTCGCCTGGATCGATCCTGATGACACCCGTGACCCGGCGGTCCTCTTGCGTTCCGAAGGCGTCCAGGTTGTCGACGGCCGGGCTGATCCCGAAAGGGCTCTTGGTGCGGACGAACTACTCAAGCTCGTGGAGCCTAGCGACGCACTCGGCGTTGACTGACCACTCGGGCCGGGGACTTGAGTCGGCGGCCTCGGCTTGTGCGATGGCGAGATCCGTTTAGCGCGATCCTCAGGCTAGGATCAGATGGTTGAGGTTTCGCCCAAGCTGGAGCGAGCGGTGTGCTCCGCAGGCGGGACCAGATCACTACTCCGGGATTTTGTGCAACTGCGTAGGCGACCGATTTTCGGCCCGCCAAAACCCTTTTCGACGCTTCGAAAGCCGGGCCGCCGGGTCGCGTTGACCCCGTCAACGGTCGAGCCCGAACCGACGAGATTCGTCCGAGCCGGTCACGAGCGAACCTGCAGGTAGCGGTCCCGAACCAACGGTTTCAGACGGCTCTCAACGCATTCGATTCCCGCCGCCTCCACCTTGTACGTGCCCCGACCGGCAATTGCGCGGTCTGTGGGGCTATGGGTTGGCGCTCTCAACGGAAATGCCAGACTGCGTCCGGCTCAGTCCTGGCGCGTGGCCCTCGAAGGCCCTAGAGCCCGTCGCCCGAGCTATCGGGTGAAGGGACTGCCGGTGGGGTCCACGCGTGCCGATATGTGTTGCACGCACGGCTAGCAACGCGTCAGCAGGACGGCCCGCGCGGTCTTCGCATTCAGGACCGCAGCCCGCTGACGATTGCGTTGTCACACCGAACAGCCGGATACTCTCAAAGTGGGCGATTGCTGCGGTCCAGGCGACTATCAGGCCACGTTCACTGACCGGTTCGCGCGCCAGATGGCGCAGCGGTTCCGCAAGCGCGGCCTGACTCGCGTCGAGGAGCGGCTGGTCGGGTTTCTCACCGAGCGCGGCATCGAGGGCGCCACGGTCCTGGAGATCGGCGGGGGCGTAGGCCAGATCCAGATCGAGCTCCTACGCGGCGGAGCGGCCTTGGCGACGAACCTAGAGATCTCGACCAACTACGAAGACGAGGCTCGACTTCTGCTCGAAGATTCCGGATTGACCGGACAAGTGAGGCGCCGGTTCCTCGACATCGCGACGGCTCCGGACGACGTCGAGCCGGCCGACGTGGTCGTGCTGCACCGCGTCGTGTGCTGCTACCCGGATTACGAACGGCTGCTCGCGGCTGCAGGTAGCCATGCCCGGCGGCTGCTGGTCTTCTCCCACCCACCGCGCAACGGGATGACTCGTGTGGCGCTGTGGTGTGAGAACGAGTTGCGACGACTGAGGCGCAACGACTTCCGCGCCTTCGTGCATTCGCCCACGGGCATGGAGGGCGTCCTGACAGCTCAGGGGCTGACCCCTCGCTACCGTCATCCTGGTCTGGTCTGGGATGTCGTCGGGTTCGAACGATGACCAGGCGTGCCCAGATATCCGGTCTGGTCTTGGGGCGAGCGCAGTGGTCGAGTGATTGCCGGAGTCGCGCTTGGAGGTAGCGCACAGTGAGAGACCGCGCCGCAACCGGCCCCGCTCTTCGAGCCCTCGCGGAGTCGGCCAAGATGGTCTGTTGCGTGTACGCCGATCGTGCAGTTCGCGTCGCGCTGACAGACCGGCGCGGCACGCGACGCCCCACGACGAGAGCCGGCAGGTGTTCAGGCGGCTCGCCGCCGGCGTGCATCAGCCCAGGCGGGTCATCTGCTCCTGCTGCAGGGCGATGAGGTGCCGGCCGATCTCGAAGAACGCCACGGTGCCCGGAGGCCCCGCCGCCGTCCAGAGCACACGTCCGTCAGTGACGTCGACCGCCGTGAGGATCGGCTCCTGGTCGTCGTACCCGGTCGTGACGAGGACGGCGTGACCATCGGTGAGCAGGGGACGGCAGGCCCGCAGATCGTCCGGAGCGGTCCACAGGCGTTCGCCGGTGCGGGTGTCCACCGCGACGAGGTCGTCCCCGAAGGTGGTGATCAGGCGGTCGTCCAGCAGGAGGTCCCAGTCCTCAGGCGTCGCCTCCGCGCTCCATCGGGGCTCGCCGGTCCGGGCGTCGAGCGCGACGACCTCGGTGGCGCTCGCGCTGGTGGTCAGCGGCAGGTCGCTCGCCGAGCCGTCGTCGACGGCGAGCCTGAGGTGAGGACCGTCGATCGGGAACCCATCCCCGGCATCGGAGGCAGAGACGGTGCCGTACGGGAGGGTGCCCGGAACGTCCGGGGTGCCCACGACGAATCGGCCGTCGGCGAGCTCCACCGGGCGCAGGCCGTCTCCCGCCGGCCACTCACCCAGGACCTCACCGTCTTCGGACAGGGCCATCGTTAGGGGACCGCTCACCACGGTGACGCCGTGCTCAGTCCTCGTCTCGGGTGCGTGTGGCCCCCGTCCAAACCCGGCGCCGGGCAGCGGTTGCTCGCTCCGGGCGGTCCAGCGCACCCGACCGGTCAGGGGGTCCTCGCGTGTCACCTGCACGCGTCCGTCCGAGAGCACGGTCGTCACCAGGATGTCGGAGCCGAGCGTCTCCACGGTGCCGAACCCGTACTCGAGGCTCCGATCGCTGACCCTCTCCCCGGTCTGCGCGTCGAGCACCACCAAGCAGGCCTCGGATCCGGGGCCGTGCGCCGGGAGCTCGGCCGCTGAGGAGGCGGGGAGACCCAAGCGGCAGACGATGTGCGTGCTCACCGCGCGCGGTCCCGAAATCGTCTTCGATCCCCGCCACCTCCACGTCGAGGAAGTCCCCGACGGCGTCGTCCTCGACGACCTTGAGGTCTGGTGCCGGTAGGAGGCTCCCTTCGAGCTCCTGGCTCGATGCACCGGTCGAATAGGTGCCCTCGACCCACGCCCTCCCGACTACGAGGCGCCACGTCGTCGGTCGAGGGATCGGCTGAGGTGACCGAGACGGCGGCGGTCGTGCCGTCTGGGCTCAGGGTGGAGGTTCCCGGGGTGCGCAGGAGCGGCAGGTCTGCAAGGGAGCACCGGAGCAGCTACGCCTGCGCGCGCGGCTCGCGGGTGTTGTGCCCGGGTACCGACGGCGAGACGATTCTCGGGACAGGACGGAGCTCCCCGTGACGTATGCGCACGCGGTCGCCATACCTGAGCAGGCCCCGTCGCGCGACGCCGGTCGCGCGCCACGACCGCACTCGCCGGCCCGACTCGAGGCCCGCACGCCCGGTATGCGCCACGAGCTCGACCGGTTCGCTGCGCGCGCGCTCGAAGGGCCGGGTGAGGCCGTCGCCTCGGGGCTGAGGGCCGAGGCTGAGCGGGTCACGGGTGCGGACCTCTCGGGCGTCCGGCTGCATATCGGCCCTCGTGCGCGCGCCGCGGGGCGCGCGGCCGGCGCATCCGCGTTTACCGTCGGCCGAGACGTCGCGCTTGCCGTCGGCCAGGGCCGGCCGCTTCCCGAGCGCCTTGTGGCGCACGAGCTCGTCCACGTCGCCCAGCAGACCCAACCTGGCTCGGCGAGCCCAGACCAAGCCGAGCGACAGGCACGGGCGGTCGACGCCGGCTTCCACGCCGGCGCGGGTCTGGCCGGGGAGGACGTCCTCGGCACGGGTGTCCAGTACATAGCGTTCGCGGCGACGGACTGGCTGCAGTCGACGCCGAACGTGCGTGACTACGGATACTCCGCGTTGCTCGAGGAGCTGACCGAGGTCGACGAGTGGATCTCCCGCCAGGTAGCGAGCACGCCCGAGACCGACCGAATGGAGGACGCCAAGGAGGCGCTCACGGCGGAGATCGCGCGTCGCCAGGGTGCGATGGCGGCCCAGGACGGGCCGCGGCCGCGTCGACGCGGAAGGCGGGGGAGGCAGGCAGCGGCCGAGCCCGAGCTGCCGCCGCAGACCGAGATGCCCCGGATCCTGCGCGAGCAGACCAGCACGCAGACGACGGACCCCGCGGAGATCCGGGCGGAGGTCGACCGGATCACGTCGTGGCTCCAGCGACCCGACCTCTCGCGCGACGACCGAGCGATCCTCCGACAGGAGCTAGGAAGCCTAGCGCCCGGCCTCCAGGCCGACCTGGCGCAGGCGAGCTCCGAGCGTCGCCAGGCTCGCCTCGCGCGGGCGCTGAGCCCGAGCTCGTCGGGAGACCGGGCGGGCGTGGTCGCGAACCTGCGGACGATCGACTCGATCCGCCCCTACCAGG
>NZ_JBFUHU010000073.1:0-12231 GCF_056402235.1 Cellulomonas sp. P4_B5_2 | reverse complement strand
CTGCTCGGCAGGGAGCTCGCGGGGGCGGGGCTCGCAGACGCTCTCGCGACGGGCAGACCGGCCGAGGTGTTCGCGTGGGCGGAGCTGGCGCGCGCGCAGGCGATGCTCACCCGGCCGGCGGTCCTCGGCGACGAGGACGAGGGTGCCTGGCGGGACCTGCGTGCCCTCGGCGTCGCCCTGGCCCGGGCGGAGCTCGACGGGCGCCCCACGGCCCAGCTGCGGCAGCGCCGGTCCCGCCTCGGCGGTGAGCTCCGTCGACGGACGTGGGCGGCACCCGGCACGGGCGTGACGCAGCGCTCCGCCTCCTTGTCGCGCGTGCAGGCGGCCCTGGAGGGTGCCGCGTTGGTGGTCTACGTGGAGAGTGCAGGGGTGCTGCGGGCCCTCGTCGCCACCCGGTCCCGGGCGCGTCTCGTGACGCTGGGGCCGCTGGACGAGGCGCAGGAGGCGACCGCACGGCTGCGGGCGGATCTCGACGTCCTCGCCGGGGGGCTGCCCGCGGACCTGCGCTCGGGCGTGCGCGCGGCCGGAGCGGCGGACGCGGCCGCGCTCAGTGGACGGATCCTCGACCCGATCCTGCCCGTGCTGGGAGACCGCGACCTCGTCGTCGTCCCGACGGGAGGTCTGCTCACCGTGCCGTGGTCAGCCCTGCCGGCGACGCACGGGCGTCCCGTGACGGTCGCCGTCTCGGCGAGCAGCTGGCTCGACCGTTCCGCAGCAGGGCCGTCCGGTCGGCCGAGCGTCCTGGTCGCCGGGCCGGGGACGTCGCGGGGCGAGGCCGAGGTGGTGGCGATCGCGGACCTGCTTCACGCCGCGCAGCGACCGGCGACTCGGCTCGTGGGCGAGCGGGCGACCGTGGATGCGACCCGCGCGGCACTGTCTGACGCGGGGGTGGTGCACGTCGCCGCGCACGGCCGGCACGAGGTGGACAACCCGCTCTTCTCCAGCCTGGAGCTGGCCGACGGTCCGCTGATGGGTTACGACCTGCTGCGGCTGCCGCACCCGCCGGAGCTCGTCGTGCTCTCCTGCTGCGACCTGGGCCTGCACGACACGCGACCGGGCGACGAGTCGCTCGGCACCGCGAGCGCCCTGCTCGCCTCCGGCTCGCGCACGGTGATCGCCAGCGTGACTCGCGAGACCGACGACGCGGCCCTTCCCCTCATGGTCGACCTGCACGCCCGTCTGCTCGCGGGTGTTCGCCCGGCGACCGCTCTGGCCGCCGCCGGGGCCGCCGACGCCACCGGCTTCGTGTGCTTCGGATCAGGCTGACGCACTACCACCAGCCCTGCCGCTTGGCCCACCACAGCAGGCCGCCCGACATCGCGATCATCACGGTCAGGGCCACGACCAGCGGAACGACGGTCGTGCTCTGGTTGACGATGAGGTTCATCCCGAGCACCGACGCGAGGGCCGTGATCGGCAGGGTGACCACGGCGATGACGGCGAGCCGCTCGGCCGCGATCGTCATCTTGGTCTCGGTGCGGGCTCGGTAGAACTCGATCACGCCCTGCAGGTAGTCCTTCTCCTCGGCGGCGAGGCCCGCGATCCGGTCGAACTGGTCGACGAGGTCCCCGACGAGGTGGCGGCTCTCCTCCGGCACCGCGCGTTGCAGGCCGGCCACCCGGCGGTAGATCTCGGCGGTCTGCGCGGCGATCGTCCGGACGGCCAGCAGACCGTGGCGCGTGCGGAACATCTCGTCGAGGAACTTCTCCGGATCGTCGTAGGCGCCGGCCGTCACCCGCCGCTCGAGCTCCCACACGTCGGCGGTGAGCTCCTCGACGAACTTCTCCATCCGCCGGGTGAGCGTCGAGACGATGGCGTGCGAGATGTCGAAGGACGTCCGGGGGCGCAGCCGCCCGGCACGGATCCGTTCCAGCACCTCCCGGGTGTCCCGCAGCGCCACGTCCGGCGGCACCGCGGGGTTGACCGGTCCGTGCACGGTGACCAGGTAGCGCGGGCCGATCACGCGGTCGAGCTCGACGTGGTGCACGTGGCCGCCCTCGCCGCGCTCGGGTGCGTGCAGGACGAGGAAGAGCGAGTCGGGGTAGGCGTGCACCTTGGGCAGCCGGTTGCGCACCTCGCAGTCGTGCACCGCGAGCGGGTGCAGCCCGAACACCCGCGTCAGCACGTCCTGCGCCTCCGCGTCCCAGGTGGGGATGTCGACCCAGACCAGCCCGACGCGTGCCGCGAGCAGGGCGGGCAGCTCGTCGACCGAGCACTCGCGTACGCCGTCGTCGGTGAGGTGGTGCACGTCCACTGTCGGCCTCCCGTCCTCCCGCCATCATGCTGCGGTCGGGCGCGCGTCGCGCCCTCAGCCCGCGACGGCCCGGAACAACCGCTCGTAGTCAGCGACCATGCGCGCCGCGCTGAACCGGCTCTCGGCCTCGCCTCGGCACTCGTGCCGGTCGATCGAGGGCAGGCGGCCGACGGCAGCGACCGCCTGGTCGGCACCGGCGACGAGGAACCCGGTCACGCCGTCACGGATCAGCTCGGGCAGAGACCCGCGCGGTGTCGCGACGACCGGGGTACCGGCCGCGAGCGCCTCGACCACCGAGAGACCGAACGGCTCCTCGAAGTCGATCAGGTGCAGGAGGGCGACGGCACCGCCCAGCAGGCGGTCCCGCTCCGCAGGCCCGACGGATCCCACGAAGCGCACCCGGGACCCGTCGACGAACGGCTCGACGAGCGTCCGGAAGTACGCCTCGTCGTGCACCACACCGGCGATGACGAGGGGCAGGCCGGAACGGCGGGCGACCTCGACCGCCACGTGAGCGCCCTTGTCGGGATGGATGCGACCGAGGAACAGCAGGTACCCGCCGTCGCCGGGACCGGGCGTGAACTGCGTGAGGTCCAGACCGTGGTGGATCGTCGCGTCGTAGGTGAGGTCCGGGTGCCGGTTCGCGTCGCTGATCGAGACGTAGTGCGCGATGTCGTCGTAGGCGCGGTAGACCGGCAGGATCCGTTCCGACGAGAAGCCGTGGATCGTGGTCACCACTGGGGTGTCGACGAGCCGGCTGTAGCTGAGGGGCAGGAAGTCGAACTGGTTGGAGATGACGTCGAACTCGGCGGCCTGCTCGAACACCGCCGCGATGTGCAGCGACTCGCACACCTTCACGTCGATGGACGGGTCCTCCTCGTACCCGGCCGGGGCCTCGGCATGCAGCCGGGCACGGGTGAGTGAGTCGGCGGTGGCGAACAGGGTGACGTCGTGACCGCGCGCCACCAAACCCTCGGTGAGGGTCGAGGCCACCTGCTCCCACGGCCCGTAGGAGCGGGGTGGCGTGCGGTGCGCGATCGAGGCGAGCACGGCGATCTTGACGGGGTGCCTCCACGGCTGGGGAGGTCGGACGTCACGGGGGCCGCCTGACCTCGGCTGGTATCCTAGCGATGCGGCGCCAGGCCCGGCTGTGAGCACGACCGGCGGGCCAGGACGCCCGGGGATGTCGATCAGGCCCCGCCCGAGGTCGGTAGCGCACTCCGCTGCGATGCACCATCAGTGCGAAGGGCCTCCATGGCCATCAGGTTCGGCGTCCTCTCCACCTTTCCTCCCACGCAGTGCGGCCTCGCCACGTTCTCGTCCGCGCTCGCCACCCACCTGGTCGAGGCCGGTGCCGACGTGTCGGTGGTGCGCGTGGTGGACTCCCTGCAGCCCCCGGTGCCGCTCGTCTCGCACCAGCTGGTGACGGGGAAGCCCGACGAGGCACGGGACGCGGCGGCGGCGCTCAACGCCTGCGACGTGGCCCTCGTCCAGCACGAGTACGGGATCTTCGGCGGTCCGGACGGCGCGGACGTGCTCGATGTGCTCGCGCGCGTCCGCGTGCCGGTGATCACCGTGCTGCACACCGTGCTGGCCGACCCGACGGCGCACCAGCACGAGGTGCTTGCCCGGGTGGTCGCCGCGTCGTCCGTCACCGTGACGATGACCGAGGCGGGCCGCCAGCGACTCATCGCCGGCTGGGGCGTCGACCCCGACTCCGTGACGGTCATCGCCCACGGCGCCCGGGACAACCACGCCCAGGACGAGCTCGTCACCCCGGCGCGGACGGCTCCCACGGTGCTGACGTGGGGGCTGCTCGGCGAGGGCAAGGGGATCGAGTGGGCGCTCGAGGCGCTGGCGGGCCTGTCCGACCTGCGACCGCGTCCCACCTACCAGATCGTCGGCCAGACCCACCCCAAGGTGCTCGAGCGCAGCGGCGAGGCCTACCGCCACCGCCTGGAGCGGCTGGTCGACCGGCTCGGCCTCGGCGCCGTGGTGCAGTTCGACGACCGCTACCTGGACGTCCCGACGCTGCAGCGGATCGTGGCGGCCGCCGACGTCGTGCTGCTGCCCTACGACTCGCCCGACCAGGTCACCTCCGGCGTCCTGACCGAGGCGGTCGTCGCCGGCAAGCCGGTGGTGTCGACGGCGTTCCCGCACGCGGTCGAGCTGCTGTCCGGCGGCGCGGGCATCCTCGTCCCGCGTCGGGATCCGGCCGCGATCGGGGCCGGACTTCGCAGGGTGCTCACCGAGCCCGGGCTGGCCGACTCGATGTCGGCCGTCTCCCGCGGTCTGGCGCCCGGCCTGTCGTGGACCGCGGTCGCGGGCCAGTACCTCGGGCTCGGCGACGAGCTGGTGCACGCGCGCACCCGGTCGGCCGCGTGATGTACCCGGCACCGGTGTTCGATCACCTGGCCCACCTCAGCACGCCGATCGGCCTCTTCGAGCACGCCTTGCTCACCGAGCCGCGGCCTGAGCACGGCTACTGCCTCGACGACGTCGCCCGGGGCCTCGTCGTGACGTCGCGCCAGCTGCGTCCGTCCCCCCAGGTGGACGAGCTCGCGGCGACCTACCTGCGGTTCACGCTCTTCGCCCAGGACGGCCTCGGGCGGTTCCACAACCGCCGGGACCTCTCCGGCCGCTGGACCGACGCCGCGACCGCCGAGGACCACTGGGGGCGTGCCCTGTGGGCGCTGGGCACGGCAGCCGGTGCGACGCGTGACCCTCGCGTGCGGCGGGCGGCGCTCGACGCGGCCGTGGTCGGCATGCGCCAGCGTTCGCCCTGGTGGCACGCCATGGCGTACGCGGCGCTCGGCGCTGCCGAGGTGCTCGCGGTCGTGCCGGGGGAGCCGGCCGCCCGCGCGCTGCTGGTGGATGCCCGGACCGTGCTCGCACGACCCGCCACCGACCCGGCGTGGCCGTGGCCGGACGAGCGGCTCAGCTACGCCAACGCCGTGCTCCCCGAGGCCCTGATCGCGCTCGGCGCGGCGCTGGACGACGGCGCCACCGTCCAGCGCGGGCTCGACCTCCTGCACTGGCTCGTCGCGCAGGAGACGCACGACGACCACCTGTCCCTCACGCCTGCGGGCGGTCGGCTGGACGGTGACGAGCGTCCCGGCTTCGACCAGCAGCCCATCGAGGTCGCTGCGCTGGCGGAGGCGTGCTGGCGGGCGTTCCGGGCGACACGCCAGGAGGTCTGGCTGACGTACCTCGGCCGCTGCGTGGGGTGGTTCCTGGGCGACAACGACAGTGGCGCGACGCTCTACGACGCGCTGTCGGGCGGCGGGTTCGACGGGCTCCACGCGGTCGGGGTGAACCAGAACCAGGGCGCAGAGTCGACCCTCGCCGCGCTGTCGACCCTCCAGCTCGGTCGGCTCTCTCTCGTGCAGGCGGTCGCATGACCCTCGTCGACGCGCGTCCCCTGCTGCAGCGGACGCCGCACGTGCTGCGCCCGGACCCGTCGCGGGTGGTGAGCACCCCTTTCCTCCCGGGCGAGGAGATCCACGGCGCAGGCCTGTCGCGTCGCGCGGTCGTGCTGGCGCGCCTGCTGGCGCTCCCCGACGACCAGGTGGACGCCGCACTGATCGACGTCCTGACCTCGTTCAGCGCTCGTCATGACGACCTGGTCGGGCTCCTGGACGAGAGGTTCGCGCTGGTCGCGCGGCACGTCGAGGGCGCGGACGGCCTGTCGCTCGAGCGGCGCCGGCTGATCGGTGCCTGCATGAGCCAGGAGTACGCGATCGAGTCGGCCGCACTGTTCAACCCGTCGATGGTGGCGCACCCCGACCAGAGCGGTCTGCCGGCGGGCTCGACGCGGTTCGTCATGAGCGTCCGAGGCGTCGGTGAGGGGCACGTCTCCTGCGTGGAGCTGCGCACCGGTGTGGTCGACGCCGCGGACGTCGTCACCTTCGACGCCCCCGGACCCACGACGTCGGTGCCGGTCCGCCACGRCATCGAGCACGCCCGGGACGAGCTGCTGCGGCAGAACGAGGAGCTCGCCGGGGACCCCGCGGACGCCGCCGCCCGGCTGCGCTCCCTGCCGGCGTCGTTCACGGCGGCCGAGGTCGAGGGCAGCCCGCGCCTCGCGTGGCTCGCGTCCTGCTCGTACGACACGACGTTCCCGACCGCGAGCTCGGTCGACTCCCGAGTGCTCCTGCCGGGCAGCCCTGCCGAGCGCAACGGGATCGAGGACCTCCGGCTGGTCGAGGTGGAGCACACCGAGGGCCAGCGCGGCTACCTGGGCACCTACACCGCGTTCGACGGCGAGTCGGTGGCGCCGCACCTGGTCGCGACCGACGACTTCGCCACGTTCCGCATGCGCCGGCTGTCCGGGCCCGGCGCGAAGAACAAGGGCATGGCGCTCTTCCCGCGCCGTGTCGGCGGGCAGTACCTCGCCCTGTCGCGGTGGGACCGCGAGAGCAACTCGCTCGCGGCGTCCACCGACCTGCTGCACTGGGAGGACCTGGGCACCCTCAGCGCGCCCGTGTGGGCCTGGGAGATCATCCAGGTCGGGAACTGCGGGTCGCCGATCGAGACGCCCGAGGGCTGGCTCGTGCTCACGCACGGCGTCGGTCCGATGCGCCAGTACGGGATCGGCGCGATGCTCCTCGACCTCGACGAGCCCCGCCGCGTGCGGGGCAGCCTCCGGTCGCCGCTGCTCACGCCGACGGCCGACGAGCGCGACGGGTACGTGCCGAACGTGGTCTACACGTGCGGGGCGCTGCTGCACGGGGACACGCTCGTCCTGCCGTACGGCTGCAGCGACGCAGCCATCCGGGTGGCGCTGGTGGACGTCCCGCAGGTCCTGGCGCAGATCCTCGCCGGGTGAGGGCTACCCGCCGGACACCGCGGCGATGGCCTCGATGGAGACGAGCAGGCCGCGCGGGAGGATCACGTTGGCGGGTGCGGACCGCGCCGGCGGCGGGGTGGGCATGTGCCGGGCGTACACCGCGTTGAGCGCGCCGAAGTCGGCCACGTCGGCGTAGAAGATCGTGGTCTTCACCAGGTCGTCCATCGACGAGCCCGCCGCCTCGAGCGTCGCCGCGAGGTTGCGCAGGGCCAGGTCGGTCTGCGCCTCGATGCCGTCGGGGATCTCGCCGGTCACCGGGTCGATCCCCGCCGTGCCCGAGCAGAACACGAACCCGCCCGCGACGATCGCCTGGCTGTAGGGACCGAGTGCTGCGGGCGCTGCGTCGGTGTGCACGCTCTGTCGGGTCATGGCGTCTCCTGGGCTCGTCGGACGGACGCTCGCCATCGTCCTCCGCGTGCCCGGGAGACGGGAGGGGTTACTCGTCCGGGCCGCGGCGGTCGGGCATGCCCGGGCCCGTCGAGCCGTCGGGCATCTCGAACGACCAGTCGGGTCCGCGATGCCAGTCCCCGTCGTCGACGGCGTCGCGGATCGCGACCGCGGCCACCACCGCCCAGAGGATCGAGAGGAGCACCGACGCAGCGATCAGGGCCGCTCCGACGCAGACGCTGATGATTCCCCACCTGCGGGCGTTTGCCGACTCCCGCTGGGCGACCTCGGTGKCGGCGGCGCCGAACGCGCGGGCGGCGCGGTGCGAGGCCAGGAGCGCGGGGATGCCCGTCGGCCAGAACAGGATCATGCCCGCGATCACCCAGCCGACCGGCGCGGACGGCTCCGGGGGCCGCGGCGGGACGGGTGGCCCGGGGACGTACTGCGCAGGCGGTGGCGGGGGAGCGGGGGCCGGGATCGGTCTGGTCGCGGGGGCGCCTGCGAGCGGATCAGGGGTGGCGCTGGGACTCGGCTCGGTGGTCATGGTTCCTCCCGTGCGACGCGACTGTGCACTCCACCGTAGGACTGTCGCCTGGGAGGCGGCTGTGCCTGTCAGGGCAGCAGCAGCGGGCGCAGCAGGACGAGCGCCTGGTCCACGGACTCCTTCGCCTGCGCGGCCCCCAGGGACGTCGCCACCACGCCGTAGACCATGCGCTGCGCCAGGAGGACGTCCGCGACGCTCAGCCGCGGACTGGCCAGCCCCGCGGCCTGCGCACGCGGCAGCGTCGCGGCGACGAACGCCGGCAGGCGTTCGCCGATGTCGGTCTCCGGCAGGTTGCGGCGGGCGTCGAGGAACATCTCCACGAAGGCGGACTCCTCGACGGTGAGCTCCACGAGCCGCGACCAGAGGCGGACGAACGCGTCGTCGTCGGGCGACGCGGCGATCGCCTCGAGCTCGGCCAGGTGCTCCTCGAACACCGCGAACGCCAGGTCGAGCCGGGTCGGGAAGTGCCGGTACAGCACGCCCTGGCCGACGCCGGCGCTCTGCGCGATGGCGCTCAGCGGCGCGTGGTAGCCGCGGTCGGCGAACACCCGGCGGGCGGCGTCCAGGATGGCGCGCCGGTTCTCCGGCGCGGCGGCCGGCCCTCGGTTGCTTGTGCGCGACGGCGTGGGCATGATGGCATCCTAGACATCCGGACAGTGTTGTCCGGTTACCCGAAGGAGCACTCGATGCCGGATCTCTTCGACCACACCTACGACGTCGTCGTCGTGGGCTCCGGCGGCGCGGGGTTCGCCGCAGCCATGGGCGCCGCCGACGAGGGGCTGAGCGTGCTCATGCTCGAGTCCACCGACAAGTGGGGCGGGAGCACCGCGATGTCGGGCGGCGGCCTGTGGCTGCCGAACAGCCCGGTCATGCAGCGTGCGGGCGCGGGCGACTCGCGCGAGGAGGCGCTGACCTACCTGGAGGCGACCGTCGGCGACGACYACCGGGCCACCTCGCGGGAGCGCAAGGAGGCATTCGTCGACGGTGTCGCGGACTTCGTCACCACCGCCGAGAAGTACGGCATGCGCTTTGCCCGCGCCGCCGACTACCCGGACTACTACCCGGAGCTGCCCGGCGGGAAGATCGGCCGGGCCGTCGAGGTCGAGCCGTTCGACGCCAGGAAGATCGGCGCGTGGTGGCGGTCCACCCGGGCGATGATGCCCCTGCCGCTCAAGACGGACGACGTCTGGCTCCTCGGGCGCTCCTGGTCGACGCCCTCGGGGTTCGTGCGCGGAGCCCAGTTCGTCTTCCGCACCCTCGGCGGGGCGGTGCGCGGCAAGAAGCTCGTCGGCACGGGCGCGGCGCTGGCGTGCTCCTTCCTCGACATCGTGGTGCAGAAGCAGCGCACCCCGCTGTGGCTGAACGCCCCGCTCGAGGACCTCGTGGTCGAGGGCGGCCGCGTGGTCGGTGTCCGCACCACGCAGGGGGGCAGGACGGTGTCGATCCGCGCGAACCGCGGCGTGGTCCTCGCCGCGGGCGGGTTCGACCACAACACCGTCCTGCGGCAGAAGTACCAGGGGATCGACGGCAACCCGTCCGGCAACCCGGGCAACCTCGGGGCGACGCTGGACCTCACCAACGAGCTCGGCGCCGCGGTCGAGCTCATGGACGACGCGTGGTGGGGCGCCTCGGTCGCTCCTGCGCCGGGTGCGAGCCCGGGGTTCCTCGTCGGCGAGCGCTCGATGCCGTACTCGATCCTGGTGGACTCCGAGGGGGACCGCTTCGCCAACGAGTCCGAGTCATACGTCGACCTCGGCCACCACATGCTCGAGCACGACAGGGACGGGACCTTCTGGATCGTCGCCGACACCCGCCACGCCCGTCGGTACCTGCGCAGCTACGCCATGGACCCGCGCGCCACCAAGGCCATGGCGGAGGCCGGCACGATGGTCAAGGCGGCGACCCCGGCAGAGCTGGCCGCGAAGATGGGCATCGACCCCGAGCGGCTGCGGGCGACGTTCGAGCGGTTCAACGGGTTCGCCCGGTCCGGCGTCGACGCCGACTTCGGCCGCGGCAACTCGGCGTACGACCGCTACTACGGCGACCCGACCGTGCACCCGAACCCGTGCCTGGGCCCGTTGGAGAAGGGGCCGTTCACGGCGTTCCAGGTGGTCGTCGGTGACCTGGGGACCAAGGGCGGGGTGGTGACCGACGCGGACGCCCGCGTGCTGCGCGAGGACGGCTCCGTCATCGAGGGGCTGTACTCGGCCGGGAACAACTCCGCCTCGGTCATGGGTCGGACCTACCCGGGGCCCGGGTCGACCATCGGACCCGCCACGGTGTTCGGCCTGCGCGCTGCCCGGCACATGGGTCGCGACCGCAGCTGAGTCCCACGCGCCTGTCGCACGGACGTGCGTCCATGTCATCTCGTGGAACGAGATCTCATCCTGTGACATCCCGCACGATGCCATTTGTGGACAGACCCCCACACACTCCGTAGCGTCTTGCGACAACGAAGGCGGCGGCGCCTGTTCGAGATCCGGTCACCCGGACCTCGACGGCCGTCGCCTTCCGTGCTCCTGGCGCCAGCGTCGCCGTCACACCGGTCAGGTGGACCCGTGAGTCCACCCGGCCGTCCGACCGGACGACCGAAGGGTGCGACCCCATGGCAACGACGTTCGACAAGCTCCTCCTGGAACCTCGACGCACCGAGCAGCTCTCCATCAAGCCCACCCGCACCGCCGAGAACGACTCGGCCCAGAGCCCGTCTCTGATGCTCCTCGTCCTGCTCGCCTGCGCGGGCGTGATCATCTACGCGGTCTTCCTGCTCAACCCGGCCAACCGGGGCGACTGGCTGCCGTACACGCTGGTCATGGTGGCCGAGTCCGTGCTCGTGGCGCACGCCCTGCTGGCGATGTGGACCGTGCTGTCCAGTGGGCACAACCCGCGCGGCTTCGCGTTCCACCACGCCCAGGACCGGCTCTACGACCTCGCGGAGATCATCCGCGACGGCACGGAGAAGGACCCGCAGTCGTGGCGCATGTACCTGCAGGAGTGGCCCATCAGCGTCGACGTCTTCATCACGACGTACGGCGAGGATCTCGCCACCATCCGACGGACGGTGTCCGCGGCGGTCGCGATGCAGGGCCGGCACGACACCTGGATCCTGGACGACGGCCGGTCCGACGCGGTCCGCGACCTCGCGGCCCAGCTCGGGGCGCGCTACGTCCGACGGCTGTCGAGCAACGGCGCCAAGGCGGGGAACATCAACCACGCCCTGTCGATCGCCAAAGGTGACTTCTTCGTCATCTTCGACGCCGACTTCGTGCCGCTGCCGCAGTTCCTGCACGAGACCGTGCCGTTCTTCGCCACCGACGACGTCGCCTTCGTGCAGACGCCGCAGGTGTACGGCAACCTCGACACCGTCATCTCCAAGGGCGCCGGCTACATGCAGTCGGTGTTCTACAAGTTCATCCAGCCCGGCCGGAACCGGTTCAACGCCGCGTTCTCCGTGGGCACCAACGTCATCTACCGGCGCGCGGCCGCCGACTCGATCGGTGGCATCTACTCCGACTCCAAGTCGGAGGACGTGTGGACGTCGCTCATGCTCCACGAGAACGGCTGGCGGACGGTCTACATCCCGACCGAGCTGGCCGTGGGGGACACGCCGGAGACCGTCGAGGCGTACACCAAGCAGCAGCTGCGCTGGGCGACCGGCGGCTTCGAGATCATGCTCACCCACAACCCGCTGTCGCCGAAGCGCAACCTGACCATGGACCAGCGGCTGCAGTACCTGGTGACGTCGACCCACTACCTCACGGGTATCGCGCCCCTGCTGCTGATCCTGGTGCCGCCGCTGCAGATCTACTTCAACCTGACGCCGATGAACCTGACCATCACCCCGCTCACGTGGCTGCTCTACTACGCGGGCTTCTACGTGATGCAGATCCTCGTCGCGTTCTACACGCTGGGCTCGTTCCGGTGGCAGGTGCTCCTGCTCGCCGCCGTGTCGTTCCCGATCTACACCCGCGCCCTCGTCAACGCCGTGCTGCGCAAGGACCAGAAGTGGCACGTGACCG
This sequence comes from Cellulomonas sp. P4_B5_2, assembly GCF_056402235.1. Lineage (NCBI taxonomy): Bacteria > Bacillati > Actinomycetota > Actinomycetes > Micrococcales > Cellulomonadaceae > Cellulomonas > Cellulomonas sp. P4_B5_2. Next base: position 178 of record NZ_JBFUHU010000073.1, on the reverse strand, counting down.
GCCAGAAGGGCGCCTACCGGTCGCCGTTCGCGTTCATGATGCCGCAGGTCCTGTTCTTCCAGTTCCTGCTCCTCACCACGGTCGTCGGGGTGTGGAAGGACCTGAGCAACGGCTACCCGAGCCTCGCCGTCGCGTGGAACGCCACCAACACCCTGATCCTCGGCGGCTTCGTCGTCAC
>NZ_JBFUHU010000072.1:0-12426 GCF_056402235.1 Cellulomonas sp. P4_B5_2 | reverse complement strand
CGCGCGGCCCGCTCGTCCCGCAGCTCGCGGCGAGCGCCCAGGCAGAACGCGACGAGCCCGCCGAGCGCGAACGTCCACCACTGGAACGCGTAGGACAGGTGCGAGCCCGGGTCGGTRCTCGGCGCGGGGAGCTGTCCGGGGACCGGGGAGACGGACGGATCCTCGGCGGTCATCGCGACATAGGCGTCGACCGACCGACCCTGGACGCCACCGGCCTCGAGCACCTGGTCGACGGCAATCGCCTGGACCTGTCCCACCGGTGCGGTGCGGTTCGATGCCGGCTCGTCGTGCCGCAGCCGCGCGGTCAGCGTGATCGTGCCCTCGGGGGGCGCGGGCGGGACGACGTCGACGCTCCCGTCCGCGCCGGGCTCCACCCAGCCACGGTCGACGACGAGCACGCTCCCGGACAGCGCGGGAGCCTCGGCGTCCTCCACGACGAACGGGACGAGCGCGTGGTACGCGGGAGCACCGTCCACCGGCCGGTTGCGCAGCAGCACGGTGCCGTCGGGCTCGTAGTGCCCGACCACGGTGACCCGACGCCAGACGTCCGCGTCGGTGAGCGTGCTGCCGGGGGAGTCGAGCACGGTGCCCAGGGGCACGGGGTCGGCCGACCAGTTGGCCTCGACCACGGCGATCGCCCCGTCGCGCCACACGTGCCGGTTCCACTGCCACCGGCCGAGCAGCGTGCAGGTGACCGCCAGGACCAGCCCGACGAGGACCAGGCCGGTGGCGCGGCGTGCCGCTGGGCTCATGACCGGGGAGCGGACTCGAGCTCCGCCACGGGGACCACGCTCTGCAGGAAGCCGCGCGCGTCGAGGAACGTGCTGAGGTGCTCCCGGTGGTCGTCGCACGCGAGCCAGACCTTGCGGCGCTCGGGCGTATGCAGCTTCGGGTTGTTCCAGAGCAACCCCCAGGTGGCGTCCGCGCGGCAGCCGCGGCCGCTGCAGATCAGCTCGTCGACGGCGTCGGGAACAGGGGCGAACAGACTCACGCGCGACCGTCCGGGTTGTCGGAGGGACCGAGACCGCGGGGTGCTCCCGAGCCGGGACCGATCTCGCGCGCGGCCATGAACGTGCCGTCCGAGTCGCGGCGCTCCCGCCCCGCGTTGGCGAACAGCACGGCGGAGTAGGGCAGGACCACGGCGGCGACGATCAGCAGCAGGGACGCCCACATCGGGATCCGGCCCCAGGTGAGCACGGCGCCGGCGAAGCACAGGATCCGGATCCCCATCTGGACGAGGTAGCGCTTCTGGCGACGCGCCAGGTCGTCCGCGAGCGGCTCGGGCGCGCTGGTGATGCTGGGGACCTCCTCCGAGGGGAGGTCCGGTCGCCGACGGATGCTGCTCACTACCTGATCGTAGTCCGGTGAGCCTGTGGCGGCGCTGAGGAGACGTGTTGTCCAGGTCCCACAACACGGCGCGACGAACGTGGGCGCGGACCCTGCCGCGGCGCACAGGAGTCGTCGGATAGCGTCGTGTCCCGTGCCTGAGACTTCCAGCAACACAGCCACCGCTCGCAGCGTCCTCGTCACCGGGGCCAACCGAGGCATCGGACGGGCGATCGCCGAGCGGTTCGTGGCCAACGGCGACAAGGTCGCCACCATCTACCGTTCGGGTGACCTGCCGGACGGCGTCCTCGGCGTGGTCGGCGACGTGCGCGACACCGCGAGCGTCGACGCCGCGTTCGCCGAGATCGAGGCCGCGCACGGTCCCGTCGAGGTCCTCGTCGCCAACGCGGGCGTCACCCGCGACCAGCTGCTCATGCGGATGACCGACGAGGAGTTCGACGACGTCATCGACGTCAACCTCACCGGCGCCTTCCGCTGCGCGCGCCGCGCGAGCAAGGGCATGATCCGGCTCCGCCGTGGGCGCATCATCTTCATCTCCTCGGTGGTCGGCCTCTACGGGTCGGCCGGCCAGGTGAACTACGCGGCGTCCAAGTCGGCCCTCGTCGGCATGGCCCGCTCGATCACCCGTGAGCTGGGCGGACGGGCGATCACCGCCAACGTCGTCGCCCCGGGGTTCATCGACACCGACATGACGCGCGCCCTGCCCGAGGACAAGCAGAAGGCGTACCGCGAGTCCATCCCGCTCGGCCGGTTCGCGCTGCCCGAGGAGGTCGCCGGCGTCGTGGAGTTCGTCGCGTCCGACGCGGCGGGCTACATCTCCGGCGCGGTCATCCCCGTCGACGGTGGCCTGGGCATGGGCCACTGACCTCCCACCTGTTGCACGGCGACACAGAGAACGGAACGCACATGGGTCTGCTCGACGGCAAGAAGCTCCTGGTCACCGGCGTCCTCACGGACGGGTCGATCGCCTTCCACGTGGCGCGCCTGGCGCAGCAGGAGGGCGCGGACGTGCTGCTCACCTCGTTCGGCCGCCAGTTCCGCCTCACGCAGGCGATCGCGCGACGCCTCCCGAAGGAGGCGCAGGTGCTCCAGCTCGACGTCACGGACGCCGACGACCTGGCGGCGCTCGCGGACCGGGTGCGCGAGGCGGGCTTCGACTCGCTCGACGGCGTCGTGCACTCGATCGGGTTCGCGCCGCAGTCCGTGATGGGTGGCAACTTCCTGGCCGGCGAGTGGGCGGACGTGGCGACGGCCCTGCAGGTCAGCGCGTACTCGCTCAAGTCGCTCGCGGTCGCGTCCCAGCCGCTGCTGAGCTCGGGCGGTGCGATCGTCGGTCTCACGTTCGACGCCCGCTACGCCTGGCCCGTCTACGACTGGATGGGCGTCGCCAAGGCCGCGTTCGAGTCGACGTCGCGCTACCTGGCCCGCGACCTCGGCCCGCACGGCATCCGCGTGAACCTGGTCTCGGCCGGCCCCATCCGCACCACGGCCGCCAAGTCGATCCCCGGCTTCGAGGCCATGGAGGGCGGGTGGCCGGAGCGCGCGCCGCTCGGGTGGGACGCGTTCGACCCGGAGCCGACGGCCCGCGCGGTCGCCGCGCTCCTGTCGGACTGGTTCCCCGCGACCACGGGTGAGATCGTGCACGTCGACGGTGGCTACCACGCGATGGGTCTGTGACCACTGCTGCGCGCAGAGCCCCCGAATGGCACTCTGAGCCGGTGAGGCCCGACACAGGCACCCGGCGACTGCTCCTGCTGCGCCATGCCAAGGCCGAGCACCCCGACCTGATCTCGGACATCCAGCGGCCGCTGTCGCTGGTCGGTCGGCGCCAGTCGGCACGCGTGGGCGCGGGCCTGGCGGCGGACGAGCTGGTGCCGGACCTCGTGCTCTGCTCGGCGAGCGTGCGGACGCGGCAGACGTGGGACCTCGCCCGCGCCTCGCTCGGCGCGGACCCCGACGTCCGCTACCTCGACGACCTGTACTACGCCGGCTCACGCGCGCTCATCGACCTCGTGCGCGCGGTGCCCGCCGACGTCCGCACGCTGCTCGTCGTGGGTCACGAGCCGACGATGTCGCAGTCGGCGGTCGCGCTGGCCGGTCCCGACTCGGACCCCGCCACCCTGGCCCGCGTGCGGGTGGGGGTGCCGACCGCGAGCCGGTCCCTGCTGGAGGTTCCCGACTGGGACGCCCTCGAGATCGGGACGGCGACGCTGCGCACGCTCGTGCTGCCGGGCTGAGGTCTGTACCACGCGCCAGTCTTGGCCGCGCCGCCCGGGGAAGCTGCCGGACGTCGGCGAGCTGGACGGCCCGCCGCTCTACGACGATGGCGTCCGGGCCAAGCCCCTCAAGGCTGGCGTGCCGTCTGCCGTAGTTGTGGACAGGGAGGCGAGCCACATGACCACCACGCAGCAGGTCCGCACCGTTACGCACGCCAGCGCGACCGCCGAGCAGCTCCGCGCGCGTCGGCATGAGCACGTGGCCCGGGCCAGGGCCGCCCATCTGCTGCTCGCGGCACGCAGGGCGCGCCACGGTGCCGACGCCGCAGCCGTCGCCGCAGCCGCCGCCCCCGACGACGAACGGCTGATGCGGCAGGCACAGGCACTGGAGTCGACGGCAGACCATGTCGAGACCGCCGCGACCGCCGCCCGCCGTGAGTGGGCGCTGGCATCGTTGGCAGCGGACGACCGGCTGCGACTCTTCGTCGACGCCGACATGGCGTGCGACGTTCCGACGCAACGAGCCGATGCCCACGGCGCCGGGCAGCAAGCTCGCTAGGACTGACCAGGTACCGGCCGGGCCGGCAAGGCCCGTGCCAGACCTGGGCCGAGGTCAGTACAGGCCGCGCAGGACGTCGGTCCTGTCGACGTCCGACGTGAGGTCGGTGCTGGCGCTCACGAGGTCGATCCCGCCCACGAGCGGTCTGCCGCACAGCGCACGCACCTCCGGGTCGGTCACCGCTGCGGCGAGGAGCCGGGCGACCGACGCGCCGTCCGCCACCGCGAACGGCCGACGATGGAACGGCACGGTCCGCTCGGGGACGCGCTCCGTCAGACCGAGCGYGTTGTGCCGGCGGAGCAGCTCGACGAGCACGTCGCCGAGACGTTCCTGCCGCACCTCCCAGCGGTCCGCGGTGAGCGTCGAGGCGATCGACTCGCGCACCGTCGCGGCCGAGGGGATGCGGGCGAGCGCGGTCCCGAGCCACTTGTCGTACGGGGCGTACCGACGCTCCTGGAGGAAGGCCAGCTGCACGGCGGTGCGGCAGAGGCGGGCCGTGACCAGGCGGGACCCCAGGTCGTCGCCCGCCATGCCCGCCCGTGGGGCCAGGTGCTCGTCCTGACCGATCGCGGACCACGCCGCCGCCTGCTGGTACAGCCACACGTCGTGCGGGTAGTACGCCAGGCGCGAGCGGACGGCCCCGAGGCCGAGGTCGTCGTGGAAGACGGCTCCGGCGGTGAGCTCGAGGAGCCGCTGCTGCGGGACGACGAGCCAGTCGGCAACGGTCGTGGGCTCGACGGGGCCGAGCAACCGCCGCAGCATGCTGTCGAGCGTGAGGATCTGCACGCGATGGTCGACGGGCCCGGTCGCCGTGGCGGGGCCGAGCCCGCGTGTGCCGTCGGGAGCAGGCGCCGCGGCCCGGGTCGTCCAGCCGCCCACCTGGCCCGGCAGCCGGTGGCGCAGCTCCTCGTGCAGGTCCCGCGCGTGCGTGGCGTGGTCGGCCGCCGACAGGAGCACCTGCAGACGCGGACCCCAGTCGTGGTCGGTCGAGGTCGCGTCGTCGAGGCCCAGCACGTCCGACCCGGGTCCGACGAGCGCGGCCGTGTGCGCGAGGTCCCGCTCGGCCAGCACCGGGCAGACCTCGGTGTAGAGCATCCGCGCCAGGTCGAGACCCGGCACGAACGCGGTCACGACGCGAAGACCGGCAGGGCGAGGACGGAGTCCAGCCGGTCGCGCACCACGGCGTCGGCCGCGGCGCACAGCAGCGGCTTCGCGTTGTAGGCGATCCCGAAGCCGGCAGCGACCACCATGTCGATGTCGTTGGCGCCGTCGCCGATGGCGATCGTGCGCTCCATCGGGATCCCGACCGAGTCCGCGTACTCGCGCAGGGTCCGCGCCTTCGCCGCCCGGTCCACGACCGGGCCGCTCACCCGGCCGGTGAGTCGGCCGTCGACGACCTCGAGGGCGTTCGCCCTGGTCAGACTGATGCCGAACGACGCGGCGAGGGGACCGACGATCTCGATGAACCCACCGGAGACCAGGCCCACGGGCCACCCGCGGGCACCCATCTCTGCCACCAGCTCCGCGGCACCCGGGGACGGCTCCACCTCGGCGAGCACGTCGGCCAGCACGGAGTCCGGCAGCCCGGCGAGCGTCGCCACGCGCTCGTGCAGGGACTCGGCGAAGTCGATCTCACCGCGCATGGCCCGCTCGGTGATCTCGGTGACGAGCTCCTCGGAGCCCGCTCGGGCGGCGAGCATCTCGACGACCTCGCCGGTGATGAACGTCGAGTCGACGTCCATCACGACGAGGCGGGGCGGCTGCGGGCTCACGGGACGGCAGGGTAGCGGCGCGGGCCCACGGGTGCGCCCCCTGCTCAGTCCGTGATGACCGAGCCCTTGGGGACGACCGTGATCCCGGACTCCGTGACGGTGAAGCCGCGCGCGCGGTCGTGGTCGTGGTCGAGCCCGATGCGGACGCGCTCCGGCACCACGACGTTCTTGTCGATGATTGCGCGGTGCACCTGCGCGTACCGGTTCACGTGCACGTCGTCCATGAGTACCGAGTCCGTGACCTGCGCCCACGAGTGCAGCCGCACCCCCGGGGAGAGCACGGACCCGGACACCGTCGCGCCCGAGATCAGCACGCCCGGTGACACGACCGAGTCGACGGCGTGGCCGAGCCTGCCCGCTCCGGCGTGGACGAACTTGGCGGGCGCCATGCTCATGTACCCGCTGTAGAGGGGCCACTCGTCGTTGTAGAGGTTGAACACCGGCTCGATCGAGATGAGGTCGATGTTCGCCTCGTAGAACGCGTCGATCGTTCCCACGTCGCGCCAGTAGTCCCGGTCGCGCGGGGTGGAACCGGGGACGTCGTTGCGCAGGAAGTCGTAGACGCCGGCCGTGCCTCGCTCGACGAAGTACGGGGCGATGTCGCCGCCCATGTCGTGTCGCGAGTTCACGTTCTCGGCATCGGCCGTCACGGCCGCGACGAGGGCGTCCGCGTTGGCCACGTAGTTGCCCATCGACGCGAGGATCTCGCCGGGGGAGTCCGCCAGGCCCACGGGGTCGGTCGGCTTCTCGAGGAACGCCTTGATGCGCGTCGCGTCCGTCGGGTCCACCTCGATGACGCCGAACTGGTCGGCCTCCTCGATCGGCTGACGGATCGCGGCGACGGTGAACTCGGCGCCCGAGGCGATGTGGGCGTCCACCATCTGGGAGAAGTCCATGCGGTACACGTGGTCGGCTCCGACGACGACCACGATGTCCGGGCGCTCGTCCTCGATGATGTTGAGGCACTGGTAGATGGCGTCGGCGCTGCCGAGGTACCAGTGCTTGCCGACGCGCTGCTGCGCCGGGACCGCCGCCACGTAGTTGCCCAGCAGCGCGGACATGCGCCAGGTCTTGGACACGTGCCGGTCGAGGCTGTGGGACTTGTACTGGGTCAGCACGATGACGTGCAGGTACCGAGAGTTGATGACGTTCGACAGGGCGAAGTCGACGAGCCGGTACAACCCCCCGAAGGGCACCGCCGGCTTGGCGCGGTGGGCGGTGAGGGGCATCAGACGTTTGCCCTCCCCACCTGCGAGGACGATAGCGAGGACGCGCGGCGCTGCCATGGCACGACCCTAGGCCCAGGACGCGGTCCCAGCGAGGCGTGACCTCGCTCACGCGCTAGCGTGTCGGCGGGAGAACCGGTCGTCGGTGCCGGTGGCGAGGGGATGGTTGCTGTGCGTGTCGACCTGCTGACCCGGGAGTACCCGCCGCACGTGTACGGCGGAGCGGGCGTCCACGTCGCGGGTCTGACCCGCGTCCTCGAGCGCACCATCGACGTCCGGGTCCACTGCTTCGACGGCCCGCGCGACGCCCCGGGCGTGACGGGCTACTCCGTCCCCACCGAGCTCGCGGGCGCGAACGCCGCCCTGCAGACCTTCGGGATCGACCTCGAGATGGCCGACGCCGTGGGCGCGGTCGGCGCCGACGGCGTCGCGTCCGACCTGGTGCACTCGCACACCTGGTACGCCAACCTCGGCGGCCACCTCGCCGGGCTGCTGCACGGCCTGCCGCACGTGGTCTCCGCGCACAGCCTCGAGCCGCTGCGCCCCTGGAAGGCCGAGCAGCTGGGCGGTGGCTACGCCCTGTCCAGCTGGGCCGAGAAGACCGCGTACGAGGGTGCCGCGGCCGTCATCGCGGTGAGCGGCGGCATGCGCGAGGACATCCTGCGGGCCTATCCGAGCGTGGACCCTGCCCGGGTCAAGGTGGTGCACAACGGCATCGACCTCGACCAGTGGCAGCGGCCGACGAGCGACGAGGCGCTGGCGAAGGCGGCGGCGACGGTCCGGGCGCTGGGCATCGACACCACACGGCCGAGCGTCGTCTTCGTCGGCCGGATCACCCGGCAGAAGGGCCTGCCGTACTTCCTGCGGGCCGTCGAGCTCCTGCCGCCCGAGGTCCAGGTGGTGCTCTGTGCAGGAGCGCCGGACACGCCGCAGATCATGGCGGAGGTCACCGGGCTGGTCGAGCAGCTGCGCACCAAGCGGTCGGGTGTGGTCTGGATCGAGCAGATGCTCCCGCGCGACGAGCTGATCGCCGTCCTCATGCACGGCACGGTGTTCGCCTGCCCGTCGGTGTACGAGCCGCTGGGCATCGTCAACCTCGAGGCCATGGCGGTCGGGCTGCCCGTGGTCGGGACGGCCACCGGCGGCATCCCCGAGGTGATCGACGACGGGGTCACCGGCCGGCTCGTCCCCATCGACCAGCTGCAGGACGGCACCGGCACCCCGGTCGACCCCGAGCGGTTCGTGCACGACCTGGCCGAGGCCCTGACGGACGTCGTCGGCAACGAGGCCCGGACCGCCGAGTGGGGTCTCGCATCGCGCCGACGGGTCGAGGACCACTTCACGTGGGAGGCGATCGCCGAGCGCACGCTCGAGGTGTACCGGTCGGCCCTGGGCTGAGGGGTCAGGCCGTCACCTGGGACGCCGCCGCGGCCATCGCGCGGCGGGCCATCCGGTCCACCTCGCGCAGCGCCGTCGACCGCTGATCGGCCTGCCACAGGTTCACCGAGGCACCGTCGTCCTGCGTAGCCAGCGCCACGATCGCGCGGAGCCGCGCCGCGCTGGCGAGCACCCGGACGCGTCGGCCGTCGAGGCTGTCCGGCAGCCGCCACGCGGGCAGCTCGAGCTCGCGCAGCGCCGCCACGGTCTCGGCGGCGTCGGGACGCCACTGCGCGACGTCGAGGCGGACCAGGGCCTCGGTCGCCTGGAGCAGGCCCTGGCGCAGCTCCCGCTCGGCGTCCTGCAGCGACCCGGTCTGGGCGTGCACGGCGTGGCGCCAGTCCGCGACGTCGGAGAGCTCCCAGGTGACCAGGTGCCCGGGTTCGAGCGCGGACCCGAAGCGCTGCACCACGGGGACCGCGACGAGGCACTCCTGAGGGGTGCGGACCAGCACCGCCTCGCCGGCCTCGGTGGCCGCCGAGCTCACCGATGCCGGGGTGGCACCCGGGTCACCCGGGACGGGCAGCACCGCGGCGACGTCCCGGGGCGAGCCGGCGCACGCGTCGAGGAGCGCGCTCAGCGGTTCGTCGGTCAGGTCGTCGCGGAGCGGTTCGTCGTGCGAGGGCCGGCGCTGGACCGTGTGCGGCTCGTCGTCGGACTGCACGGCGTCGACGAGCACCGCGCGGTCGGTGCTCTCGTCCGCCAGCCAGAGCGCGAGGAGGACGGAGCGGGGGAGCTCCAGGGTCAGGTCCACGGGACAACGGTAGACGTGACCCAGCGCACCGACGAGCGGCCCGTCGCAGGCCGCCGACGTGCGGCTCGACGGTTAGGGTCGTGCCCATGACCGACGTGCTCGACCTGCAGGCCGTGACGATCCGCCGGGGAACGACGWCGATCCTCGACGAGGTGACATGGACGGTCCGCGAGGGTGAGCGGTGGGTGGTGCTCGGCCGCAACGGTGCGGGCAAGACGACCCTCCTGCAGGTCGCCTCGGGCCGGATGCACCCGACCAGCGGGACCGCCGACCTGCTCGGCTCGCGGCTGGGGCGAGTCGACGTCTTCGAGCTGCGACCGCGCATCGGCCTGTCGAGCGCGTCGCTCGCGGACCGCATCCCCGCGGGGGAGAGCGTGCGCGACGTGGTGCTCACCGCGGCCTACGGGGTGACCGGCCGCTGGCGCGAGGAGTACGAGGCGCTCGACGACTCGCGTGCCACGGACCTGCTGGCCGCCTTCGGTGTGGCGCACCTGTCCGACCGCACGTTCGGCACCCTCTCCGAGGGCGAGCGCAAGCGTGTGCAGATCGCCCGCTCGCTGATGACCGACCCCGAGCTGCTGCTGTTGGACGAACCTGCCGCCGGGCTCGACCTCGGGGGCCGCGAGGAGCTCGTCGCCGCGCTCGCCGAGCTGGCCGGCGACCACCGCTCGCCCGTCCTGGTGCTGGTCACGCACCACGTCGAGGAGATCCCGCCCGGGTTCACGCACCTCCTGCTGCTGCGCCAGGGCAAGGCCTTCGCGGCCGGACCGATCGACCAGGTGCTCACGCCGGAGACGCTGTCGGGCGCGTTCGACCTCCCGCTCGTCGTCGACAAGACCGACGGTCGCTGGTCGGCGCGCGCCGCTTCCTCTCAGGGCTGAGCATTTCCCCACAGGTTCGCAAAGAACCCGTCTAGTATCGGTTGGACAGCAGGCTCCGTCGCCGGGACCTGCCTGACCGAGGGAGTGGGCACCGATGGGTTGGCTGTGGTGGATCGGAGCGGCACTGGCGCTGGGCATCCTCGAGATGCTCTCGCTCGACCTGGTGCTCGCGATGTTCGCCGGCGGGGCCATCGCCGGGGCGATCGCCTACTGGCTCGGAGCCCCGGTGCCGGTGCAGTTCGTCGTCGCCGCGCTGACCTCGGTCATCCTGCTCGCCACGCTCCGTCCGTGGCTCCTGCGTCACCTGAAGGCCCGGATGCCGCTGGTGGAGACCAACGCCGCGGCCCTGGTCGGCCGCGACGCGGTGGTCGTCTCGACCGTCACCGTCGAGGGTGGCCGCGTGAAGCTCAACGGTGAGGTGTGGAGCGCCCGGGCGGATGCCGCCGAGGCCCTCCCGCCCGGCACCGAGGTGCGGGTGTCCCGCATCGACGGAGCGACGGCAGTCGTCGTCCCCGTCGTCGGCGCCTGACCCCCTGAACGACCGCGGGCAGCTCGCCCGCGAGTGACCCCTTCTGGAGGATTCATGGACGGCTTGGGCAGTGGGCAGATCGCCCTGTACATCGTGCTGGGGCTGGTCCTGCTGTTCGTCGTCATCGCGCTGGTGCGGGCGGTCAAGATCGTCCCGCAGGCCGTCGCGATCATCGTCGAGCGGCTCGGGCGCTACTCCCGCACGCTGGACGCCGGCCTGCACCTGCTGATCCCGTTCGTCGACCGGGTGCGCGCCGGCGTGGACCTGCGCGAGCAGGTGGTGTCGTTCCCTCCGCAGCCGGTGATCACCTCGGACAACCTCGTGGTGAGCATCGACACGGTCATCTACTTCCAGGTGACCGAGCCCAAGTCGGCGGTGTACGAGATCGCCAACTACATCCAGGGCATCGAGCAGCTCACGGTCACGACGCTCCGTAACGTCGTCGGGTCCATGGACCTCGAGCAGACGCTGACCAGCCGCGACCAGATCAACGGCCAGCTGCGTGGCGTGCTCGACGAGGCGACCGGGCGGTGGGGCGTGCGCGTCAACCGCGTCGAGCTCAAGTCGATCGACCCGCCGGACTCCATCAAGGGTTCGATGGAGCAGCAGATGCGCGCCGAGCGTGACCGTCGTGCGGCGATCCTGACCGCCGAGGGGTTCAAGCAGTCGCAGATCCTCACGGCCGAGGGCGAGAAGCAGGCCGCGATCCTGCGGGCCGAGGGTGGCGCCCAGGCGGCGATCCTCACGGCCGAGGGCGAGGCCCGGGCGATCCTGCAGGTGTTCGACGCCGTGCACCGCGGCGACGCCGACCCCAAGCTGCTGGCGTACCAGTACCTGCAGGTGCTGCCGAAGATCGCGGCGACCCCGTCGAACAAGATGTGGTTCCTGCCGTCCGAGCTGACCAGCGCGCTCGGCACGTTCGCGAAGGGGTTCGGCGGCGCGTTCACCGGGAGCGACGGGGGAGTCTCCGACTCGGGCCGCCCGGCCGGCACCTCGCCCCTGGGCGACGACCTGCCGCCGACCACGCTGGCGGACCCGGCCGAGGCCCTCGCCGAGGCGCGACGCGAGTCGGCCGCGGCCACCGCGGACGCGACGAGCTCCGGAACGCTGAGCGGTCTGCCGTTCGACCCGTCGGTCGAGCTCGGGCAGCGTCCTGGTGGGGGAGCGGTGCCCCCGCGGTCGCCGGAGCCGCCGCCGGAGGACGCGCCGACCACCTGACGCACAGGGCCGGACCCGACAAGGGTCCGGCCCTGCCACATGTTCGCCCACAGCGAACAGAGTTCCGGAGTGAGTGCTCACTCACTTACGGTCGCGTGGTGGACACCACTCTTCAGCCGCCGACCGGACGCGCGACGCCGTTGCCACCCGACGAGCGCCGGGCCGCCATCCTGATCGCCGTGCGACCCCTGCTGCTGCAGCGCGGCGCGGCCGTCACCTCCCGCGAGCTGGCCGAGGCCGCCGGCGTGGCGGAGGGCACCCTGTTCCGGGTGTTCACCGACAAGGTGACGCTGGTCCGCGAGGCAGTCCTCGCCGCGGTCGACCCGGCGGTGTCGGTCCCCGAGCTCGCGGCGATCGACCGCGCGCTTCCGCTGCGTGACCGCCTGGTCGCGATCCTGGCCCAGGGACTGGCGCGGGTCGGCGACTCCATGCGGTGGATGGCCCTGCTGCACGAGATCAGCCGGCTCGAGCCCGGACGGTCCCCGGG
>NZ_JBFUHU010000071.1:0-12560 GCF_056402235.1 Cellulomonas sp. P4_B5_2 | reverse complement strand
GCCCTGCACCGCCGCGGCGACCGCGGGCGGGACGAGGGTGGTCTTGCCCGTCCCCGGTGGCGCCTGGGCCACGACGACCCCGCGGGCGCGCACGGCCGCGACGACGTCGGCCAGCCCGTGGCGCACGGGCAGGTCGGGCGGGTCGGCCAGCAGCCGGCCGATCGGGTCGTCGTCCACGCATGGAGTCTGAGGGGTCAGGGCCGCGAACGCTCCCTCGCCGACTCGACCGGCAGCAGGACGGCGCCGACGAGGAAGCACACCGCCCCGAGGAACGTGCCGAGGTTCACCAGCGACAGGTTGGCCAGCTCGCCCGTGGACCGCAGGTAGCGGGYGGCGAAGGCCGCCACCCCGAACGCGACCGACCCGACCAGGTTGAGCGCGGCGATGCTCCACCCGACCGACCGGTCGGACCGCGGGAGGATCCCCCGGTTCACCTCGGCGTAGGCGAGCCAGCTGGCCACCAGGAAGCAGATCGACCCGCCGACGTCCGGCACCCAGACCAGGTGCCGCTCCTGCGCGGTGCCGAGGTCGGGGCGGGTCGCCGCGAACGTGCTGATGTTGAAGAACACCGTCCCCACCAGCTGGACCAGCACCGCCCAGGCGTCGATCCGCCGGGAGCTCCAGCCCAGGAGGCGGGGCCGTGGGGATCCTGCGAGCACACCGACGGGTGCCCGCAGCGTCTCGTGGAGCTGCAGGTAGGCGGCGGACGTGAAGAAGATCGACCCGACGAAGAACGTCCAGCCCACGACGGACGCGGCGACCCGGTCGAAGTACAGCGGCAGCGACCCGAGGGCGAAGCAGACCGACCCGAGAGCGAACAGGCCTCCGATCCACCAGCTCAGGGCGCTCGCCGGACCACCGCGTGCCCCGGTACCCCGCAGACCGAGCCCCTTGCGGTGCCGCCGCGAGCTCCACTCCACCTCGGTGCCGTCGGGCCGCGCCAGCACGGCGTGCGTGACGAAGCCCAGCGGCCCGCGCCGACGGACGACCCGCCAACCGGCCGGAAGCTCGGGGACGGCCGAGGTCACTTCGCCAGGCCGGTGCGCGCCTTGCTCCGCGCCGCCGCGTGCGCCGGTGAGGTCCACAGGTCGGGCTTCGCGCTCGGACGCCGGACCGGTTGCTCCTCGGCGAGGTCGTCCCACGCCTTCATGAGGTCGCGCAGCAGCTGCTCGACCATCACGCGGCTCAGGTCGAGCCGGACCACCACGCGCAGCAGGTGCACCGCGTCGGCGTCGGGCGGCAGGCTGTACGCCGGGACGATCCAGCCGTCCTCCCGCAGCCGCGCCGACAGGTGGTAGACGTCGAACCCCGGGTCGCCCGCGATCCGGAACGTGACGACCGGTTCCGCCAGCCCCGGGTTGAGGATCTCGAACCRCCCGCTGGCCACGAGCGACTCGTTGAGGAACCGCGCGTTCGCCAGCATGTTCTCGACGATCGAGGTGTAGCCGCTGCGCCCCAGCCGCAGGAAGTTGTACAGCTGCGCCTGGATCATGGCCGAGCCGCGGGAGAAGTTGAACGTGTACGTCGGCTGCGCACCCCCGAGGTAGTTCACGCTGAACACCAGGTCCTCCGGCAGCCGGGACGCGTCGCGGAAGATCAGCCAGCCCACCCCCGGGTAGACCAGGCCGTACTTGTGCCCGGACGCGTTGATCGACGCCACCTGCTCGAGCCGGAAGTCCCAGCGGAGGTCCGGCTCGGCGAAGGGTGCGATGAAAGCACCGCTCGCCCCGTCGACGTGCAGCGGGATGTCCCAGCCCTTCTCCGTCTTGATCCGGACCAGCAGGTCGTTGATCTCCTCGATCGGGTCCGCCTCGCCGATGTGCGTCGTGCCCAGCACCGCGCCGACCGCGATGGTGTTCTCGTCGACGTGCGCCTCGACGTCGTCGGCGCTGAGCACGAACCGGTCCGCCTTCATCGGGATCTTGCGCATCTCGACGTCGAAGTAGTTGGCGAACTTGTCCCACACCACGTGGGTCTCCGCGCCGAACACCACGTTGGGCCGGTCGGTCGACAGCCCGGCTGCCCTCCGCCGGTCGCGCCACGCGCGCTTGTGGGCGAGCAGTCCGAGCATGATCGCCTCGGACGACCCGATCGTCGCGACGCCGACGACCGCGGACGGGTCGGGTGCGTGGAAGAGGTCTCCCAGCATGTGCACGCAGACCTCCTCGATCAGCGAGGCCGCCGGGTACTCCTCGTGGTCGATGTGGTTCTTGCGCAGCGCGTCATGGATGAGCCGCTCCGCCTGCGGCTCCATCCACGTGGTGACGAAGGACGCCAGGTTGAGCGTCTCGCGGCCGTCGAGCATGAGGCCCGTGTGCAGGAGCTCATAGGTCTCGTCCGGGTCGAGCCCGCGTGCGGGGAACGTGCTGCGGTCGACGTGCTCCCGAAAGCTCGGGCGGCCATGGATCGGGCCGTGGGGATCAGGCGTCTCGCTCACGTGTGCTCCTCCAGTTCCTCCCGCCGGAGCTCTGGCTGGACTGCCGCCCCCGGCGCACCCACGAGTCCGAACGTAGACCCGCAGCACCCGATCTGTCCCGGTTCGCCCCGCTGCGCCCAGGCCGTCACGGCCGGCCAGGTAGAATCGACCGATCCCCGCCTGCCCGGCTCTCGTGCTCCCCTGCCCGTCGGCCACCCCTGTCGACCAGCTAGGAACCGCACGATGACTGCCGTGAGCACAGCCCCCGAGACCGTCGACGGCGTCGACGCCGCCGAGCTCGACGTCTTCCTGCGCGTCGCGGACCAGATCAGCAGGCTGCCGTCCGACCACCCGCACCTCGCCCTCGCCCGGCGCGCGACGTCCGCCCTGTTCAAGGCGGCCAAGAAGCAGCGCCGCGCGGAGAAGCGGGACGCCATCAGCGCGGCCGACCGCGCGGTCATCYACGCGACGGCCACCGGCAGCCCGGGCCGCATCGACGACGAGACGCAGGGCATCCCGCTCGTCTCCAGCGTGCAGGGCGCCACCGCGGGGACCCTGCTCAAGGCCCGGCCCTGCTACATCTGCAAGGAGCCGTACGTCGAGGTCGACGCGTTCTACCACCAGCTCTGCCCGGCGTGCGCGCGGCTCAACCACGCCAAGCGCGACGCCCGGACCGACCTCGTCGGCAAGCGCGCCCTGCTCACGGGCGGCCGCGCCAAGATCGGCATGTACATCGCCCTGCGCCTGCTCCGCGACGGCGCCACGACGACGATCACCACCCGGTTCCCCCGCGACGCCGCCCGCCGGTTCGCCGCGATGCCCGACAGCGCCGACTGGCTGGACCGCCTGAGCATCGTCGGCATCGACCTGCGCGACCCCGCCCAGGTGGTCGCTCTCGCCGACTCCGTGGCCGCGCAGGGACCGCTCGACATCCTCATCAACAACGCCGCACAGACCGTCCGCCGCTCCCCCGGCGCGTACACCCACCTCGCGGACGCCGAGCTGGAGCCGCTGCCCGACCGCCCGCTGCCGCAGATCACCACCTTCGGGCGGACCAGCAGCGCCCACCCGGTCGCGCTCGCGGGGTCGGTCACCGAGCTGACCAGCGTCGCAGCCGGGGTCTCCACGCTCGCGCTCACCGCCGAGCACGCGTCGCTCGAGCGGCTCGTGGCGGGCACGGCCATCGACGCCGGCGGGCTCGTGCCGGACACCGCCGAGACCAACAGCTGGGTGCACACGGTCGACCAGGTGGACCCGATGGAGCTGCTCGAGGTCCAGCTGTGCAACCAGACCGCGCCGTTCATCCTGGTCAGCCGGCTGCGCGGCGCGATGCGTGCGCCGGGACGCGCCTATGTGGTCAACGTGTCCGCCATGGAGGGCGTCTTCTCCCGCGGCTACAAGGGTCCCGGCCACCCGCACACCAACATGGCCAAGGCTGCGCTCAACATGCTGACCCGGACCAGCGCCACCGAGCTGGCCACCGACGGCATCTTCATGACCAGCGTCGACACCGGCTGGATCACCGACGAGCGSCCSCACCMSACCAAGSTGCGRCTGGCCGASGAGGGCTTCCACGCTCCCCTCGACCTGGTCGACGGCGCCGCCCGCGTGTACGACCCGATCGTGCGCGGCGAGTCCGGCGAGGACCTGTTCGGCTGCTTCCTCAAGGACTACGTGCGCTCCGCCTGGTAGCCCCCGGAGGCGGACGACGCCTCGGTGCACCACCATGAGCGCGTGCATCGCGACATGAGCGCCCACCTGTCCCTCGACGTCACCTCCCCCGCCACCCTCGCGTTCGAGCTGGCCGTGTCCACCCAGCTCACCGCCCGCGAGTCGCTGACGATCACCCTCGACGGGGTGCCGATCGAGGCGAAGGAGGTCCCCGACCATCACGGGACGCGTCTGCACGTCGTCCGGGCGGAGGTCGGCCGGCTCGTCCTGGACTACTCCGCGTCGATCGACGGCCGCGCCGCCCCGGTCACGTCCGACGAGGCCGACCTGCTGCGCTACCTGCGTCCCAGCCGGTACTGCGAGTCCGACACGCTCGGGCCGACCGCCTACGCCGAGTTCACGGGGCTGCACGGGTTCGACCTGCTCGCCGCGGTGAGCTCCTGGGTGGGGTCCCGCCTCTCGTACGTCCCCGGATCCAGCCTGCCGACCGACGGCGCCGTCCAGACGCTGCTGGCGCGCAAGGGCGTGTGCCGCGACTACGCGCACCTCGTGATCGCCCTCCTGCGCGCGCTGGACGTCCCCGCACGGCTCGTGTCGGTGTACGCCCCGGGACTGTCCCCCATGGACTTCCACGCCGTGGCCGAGGCGAACCTGGACGGGCAGTGGTACGTCGTCGACGCCACCACGCTGGCCCCGCGCTCGAGCCTGGTCCGCATCGCGACGGGCCGCGACGCCTCCGACACCGCGTTCCTCAACGTGCACCACGGCTACGCCAACCTCATGGAGCTCGAGGTGACCGCGGTCGCGGACGTGCTGCCCGACGACGACGTGCGCGATCTTGTGACGATCGGCTGACCCGACCGATAGCCTCCGGAAGGTGACATCACCGGACGAACCCGGCACGACGACGCCTCCCCGGCGCCGGTCCTTCCTCGCTCGCCGGACCGGCACGGACGACTTCGGCATCGTCCTGAGCCTGCTGGTCACCGCGTACGTGGCCTTCGCGCTGAGCTCCGACCAGTGGGTCGAGATCCTCGTCCTCGTCCTCTACCTGTTCACGCTCGGCCTCGCGGTCCGGACGTCCCAGCCGATGCCGCACCAGCGACGGTTCGTGCGCATCGTGCTCGTCGTCTCCGCCGTCGTCGCGCTCGTCGCGCTCACCGTCCTC
This sequence comes from Cellulomonas sp. P4_B5_2, assembly GCF_056402235.1. Classification (NCBI taxonomy): domain Bacteria; kingdom Bacillati; phylum Actinomycetota; class Actinomycetes; order Micrococcales; family Cellulomonadaceae; genus Cellulomonas; species Cellulomonas sp. P4_B5_2. The sequence continues at coordinate 7,305 of NZ_JBFUHU010000071.1, read as the reverse complement.
CCGCAGCCGACCGCGGACGGGGTCATCGACGGCGTGGTCTGCGTGATCCTCATGACCGCGCTGGTGGTCATCCTCGACCGGATCCTGCGCCGGACCGCCGTGACCGTGCAGTCGCTGGCGGGCGCCCTGAGCGCGTACCTGATCATCGGGATGTTCTTCGCGAGCCTGTTCGGCGTGATCGACGTGCTGACGCCCGGCCCGTTCTTCGCGGGCGGCGAGGCGGCGAACGCGCGCTCGTTCCAGTACTTCTCGTACACGACCCTGACCACCCTCGGATACGGCGACTACACGGCCGCGCTGTTCCCGGGGCGCAGCATCGCCACCTTCGAGGCGCTCGTCGGTCAGGTGTTCCTCGCCGTCCTGGTCGCCCGCCTGGTCGCCGCGTTCCACGGTCGCGCGGAGGCCGTCCTGCCCGAGCACCCCGAGTGACGTGGACGCCGCCACCGCACACGCCTGGGACGCCCTCGGCGGCTCCCAGGACCTCTGCTCGCGCGTCGAGTACGTCGGCACCCCGGGGCTGAGGTCGCCGCTGCCGGTGCGCGAGCTCGCGCGCGCGACCGTGGGCGTCTGCTCGCTGGCCGCGGCCGAGCTGCATCGACTGCGCACGGGCGGCGACCTGCCCGCGGTGCGGGTCGACGAGGGGGCGGTCGCGGTTGCGTTCACCAGCGAGCGGCACCTGCGGGTCGACGGACGGCCGATCCCCCTGTTCGCGCCGCTGTCCGGGTTCTGGCAGTCCGCCGACGGGTGGGTCCGCACGCACGCCAACTACCCGCACCACCGCGCGCGCCTGCTGGCCTCGCTCGGGATCCCCGACGCCGGCGACGACGCCGACCTCGTCGGCCGGCTGGCCGTCGTGCTCGCGGAGCGTCCGGCTCTCGACGTGCAGGAGGCCGCCTACGCGGCCGGCGGCCTTGCCGTGGCGGTCGCGCCGCCGCGTCCGAGCGACGAGCCCCTGATCGAGACACGCACCGCGGGCACCGCGGACCCGCGCCCGCTGCGACCCAGCACCCTGCCCGCCGCCGGTGTGCGGGTCCTCGACCTGACGCGCGTGCTCGCCGGGCCGGTGGCCACGCGCACGCTCGGGCTGCTCGGTGCGGACGTCCTGCGCGTCGACGCCCCCTGGCTGCGCGAGGACGACGGGACCCACATCGACACGGGGTTCGGCAAGCGCTCGACCCGGCTCGCGCTCGAGGACCCTGCCGACCGCGCGACGTTCGAGGAGCTCCTGAGCGCCGCGGACGTGCTCGTCCTCGGCTACCGTCCGGGCGCGCTGGACCGGTACGGCCTCGACGACGACGCGCTGCGGGAGCGACGGCCCGGCCTGGTCGTCGCCCGGCTCTGCGCCTGGGGGTGGCAGGGTCCGTGGGCCGGCCGGCGGGGGTTCGACAGCCTGGTGCAGGCCGGCACGGGCATCGCGGTGGCCGAGCAGGACGCCGACGGCCGACCGGGCACCATGCCCGCCCAAGCGCTGGACCACGGGACGGGCTACCTCCTCGCCGCGGCCGTCCTTCGGGCGCTCACAGAGCGGGCGACGACGGGGGCGACGCACCACGTCCGGCTGTCGCTGGCGGGCACCGCAGCGTGGCTGCTCGGCGGGATGACGCCCCTTCCCGGGACCGCGGGCGCACCGGGCGCGCCCGATCGCTGGCTGGCCGAGACTGTGTCGCCGTACGGGCTGCTCCGGCACGCCCGCTCGCCCGTCGCGGTCGCCGGTGTGCCCGACGACTGTGACCGACCCCCGAGCCGCTGGGGCACCGACAGCCCTCGCTGGACCGGCGGCTGAGCCTGCCCGCCGACCGGGCCGTCGTATCTGTTCGGCTGTCCAGCACTCTTCTCCTCAGGGACGACGTCCCTCTCGTCGGTGGATCGGTGGGCACGCACGGTGCCCCAGCTGGAGGCAGCCATGGCGCTCGATCAGGGGTCCGCCGGCCTGGTGCCGGGACCGGTCGCACTCGACGGGCTGACGGAGATCCGGGTGCACGGCGTCGGCGGCACCAGCCCGGAGTCGCTGCTGGGCGACCTGGAGCCGACCCGCGTCGCCGGTGACCGCGTGGCGGGGTTCTTCCGCACGCGGGATGCGCGCGGACGCCATCGCGAGGCGTACTCGTGGGGCGGCCTGACCTCCCGGAGCCGCACGCGTGCCCTCTGGGCACTGCTCCTGCCGTCGATGTTCGCGAACATGGCGGGCTGGATGGCACGGCGCTGGGTCATGTCCGGCGACCAGGAGGACGACGAGCCCGCCACGATCTGGGTGTTCCGGTGGTTCGCGCGACTGGCCGYCCTCGCGCTCACGCTGAGCACCGCGGTGATGGTGACGATGCTGTTCACGGACGTCATCGCGTACCAGTGCGGCGGGATGGCGCAGTGCCGTCGCGACGGCTGGTGGACGACAGCCGCCGACCGGTGGCTGCCGGTCGACCACGCCGGCCAGAGGATCGTCGTCGGCGCCGCCACGGCCACCCTGGTCGCCCTCGTGTTCGCCCTGCTCGCCCGCCACACACGGTCGGCTTACGAGCGCGTCGAACCCCCGACGCCGATCAGCGCCGACCAGGGCGCGCTCGACTCCGACCCGCAGCCGTCCCGACGGTGCGCGGCCGCCCAGGAGGGCGGGCTGCGGAACCCCGACTTCTGGTCCGGCCTGCGGTGGCACATCTTCCTGTCGCGGCTGCACCTGTCCGCGTGCCTCGGTGTGGTCGGCCTGCTGCTCGGGTGGTCCGTGGCCGCGCTCGGCGGCGACTCGACGGCGGGCGGGCTGGGCCGCGTCGCCGCGATCGGTGCGGCGGCGGGCATCGTCGCCGTGATGGGCCTCCTCGCGTTCGACGACGCCCACCCGGTGCTCGCCACCCTCGTGCTCGGGCTCACGGTCGCGGCACTCGTCCTGGCGGGCGCGGCCGCGCTGACCCTCCCCGCGGGCGACAGCGCAGCGGGCATGCTGCCCGGGTCCCGCTGGGCCGTCAACGCGGTGTGGGGTGCCAGCCTCCTGCTCCTGCTGCCGCTGGCGGGCCAGCAGGTCGGCGCCTGGGTCTTCCGGCGGGTCAAGGCCCGACAGCTGCGGGCGCAGCACCTCACGATCCCCCGGATCGGCCTGTTCCCGTGGGCGGCGCCRTTCGTCATGAACACCGTCGCCCTCATGGTCGCCAACACCGTCCTGCTCTCCGCGATCGTGTACGTCGCCCGCGTCCTGGGCACCATCACGTGGGGCTTCGGCCCGGAGCCGGGCTCGGACCCCGTCCCGGGTGCCATCTACGTCCCGGAGGCGGTCGGCTCGCTGGCGTCGATGCTCTCGCTCGGACTGATCTCGCTCTTCGTCGTGTTCGGGATCGGCTTCTGGGTGGCGATGACCCGGACCCGCACGCGCACCGCACCAGCAGTGGAGGCGCGCCTGCGGCAGCATTACGCCGACGCCGGCATCCCTTCGCAGGCGCCGGACGCCGCGGTGCGGACCGAGGCGGGCTGGTGGCGGTCGGCGTTCGACCCGCCGCTGTTCGGCAAGGCCGCCTCCGAGACCGGCGACCGGCCGTCGCGCTGGGTCCGCAAGGTCGCCCTGATGCGGTTCGTCGGGGACCACTCGCGTGCCGTGGCCATCCCGCTCGTCGTCGCGACGGTCGGCGGCGTGGTCGGCCTGATCTACTTCCTCACGTGCGTGTGGGTGCTGCGCAGCGGGACGCCCATGTTCCTCGTGGACATCGGGACGACCGTGGCGGTGGCCTTCCCGCCGCTGTACGTGCTGATCCTGGCCAGCGCCTGGCGCAACGAGCGGTGGCGGCGCGTCCTGGGCACGCTCTTCGACGTGGGCAGCTTCTTCCCCCGCGCGTTCCACCCGTTCGCACCGCCCGCCTACGCCGAGCGTGCGGTCCCGGAGCTGACCCGTCGGATCTGGCGCCTGCACGACAGCGGCGGCCGCGTCGTCCTCACCGCGCACTCGCAGGGCAGCGTCATCGCCGCTGCCGTGGTCGGGCGCAGGTCGCCGGAGCGCGGTGCCGACGAGCCGACCATCGGCGTGGTCACCCTGGGCTCGCCGCTCGGCAAGCTCTACCGCTGGGCGTTCCCGGCGCTGTTCAGCGACGGGTTCCTCGCGGGCATCGCGGAAGGCCGCGCCGGCATCGGGCCGGTCCTGTGGACCAACGTCTTCTACGCGACCGACTACATCGGCGGCGCGGTGCGCACCGGCGACTCGACGCTGCCCGGCACCGTCGACCTCGAGCTGGTCGACCCCCCGACCCACCGGTACGTCGCCGACCAGCCCCTGCCGCGCGTCCTCAGCCACACGGGCTACTGGCACGACCCGGCGTTCTGGGGCCAGGTCGACACGATGTGCGACCGGACGACGGCCGCCGACCCGGGCCGCGACACGGGAAACGGCTCCGCGCACGAGGACACGATCGCCCCGGACCCGCGCACCCCGGTGAACTACCTCTGAGCGGCCGCGATCAGGCGGTGATCCCGCTGGTGGAGGCCACGACGTCGCCGATCTTGCGGGAGAGCGCCTCGTAGAACATCGACAGCGGGAACTCGTCGTCCAGCACTGCGTCGGTGAACCCCTTCGGCGGACCGTCCAGGGGCAGGTCCCCCCGCGCCCACGCCGACGCCGGGTGCGGGGTCACGGTGCCGGACACCAGCGCGTACGCCGCGAGCCAGTGCGCGGTCTTCGGCCGGTCGATCGAGCGCCAGTAGAGCTGCTCGATCTGCTCGGCCAGCGCGATGACGGCGCCGGGCACCTGAGGCCAGTCGACGGTGAGGCGCGAGTCGGTCCAGTGCAGGACGTGGTGCTGGTGCAGCCAGGCGAACAGCAGCTGACCGCCCAGGCCGTCGTAGTTGCGCACCCGCGACCCGGTCACGGGGAACCGGAACAGGCGGTCGAACAGGATCGCGTACTGCACGTACCGCGCGTGCGGCACGCCCTCGTCCTCGAGCCGCACGGCCGCCCGGAAGGCGGTCAGGTCGCACCGCAGCTCCTCCAGCGAGTAGAGGAAGTACGGCATCCGCTGCTTGATCATGAACGGGTCGAACGGCAGGTCACCGCGCATGTGGGTGCGGTCGTGCACCAGGTCCCAGAGGACGAACGTCTCCTCGGCGAGCCGCTGGTCGTCCAGCAGGCGCGCGGCGTCGGGCGGGAGCGCGAGGCGGGTGGTCTCCGCGGCGGCACGGACCACCCGGCGGAACCGCGCGGCCTCGCGGTCCGCGAAGATCGCACCCCACGTGAACGTCGGCACCTCGCGGACGGCGACGGTCTCGGGGAACAGGACCGCCGAGTTGGTGTCGTAGCCCGGGGTGAAGTCGAGGAACGTGACGGGGACGAACAGCGCGTTGCTGAACTGCTCGGCCTCGAGCCGGGCCACCAGCTCCGGCCAGCGGACCTGGAGCAGCACCGCCTCGACGCGCCGATCGGTGCTGCCGTTCTGCGTGTACATCGGGAAGAGCACCAGGTGGGGCAGCCCGTCGACGCGCTGGCGCTGCGGCTGGAACGCCACGAGCGAGTCGAGGAAGTCCGGCACCCCGAACCCGGCGTCCGCCCACCGCGTGAGGTCCTTGCCGACCGCCGTCAGGTAGTCCTCGTCGTGCGGCAGCTGGCCGGCGAGGTCGTGCACGGACGCGGTGATCGCGTGCACGAGGTCGCGTGCACGCGCATGGTGCGCGGCGTCCGGGATCGAGCCGTCCTTCACCTGCAGGGTCTGCAGCTCGGTGACGTCCTGCTTGAGACGCCCCCAGGAGGGGTGCGCCGCGAGGTCAGACCGGCGCGTCGTGCTCGCCTCGAGGGCCGACGGACGCGCGGCCCAGACGAGCGCGTTGAGCAGGACCTCGGGCGACGGGTCCACGCCCAGGACCAGGAACGCGCCGTCGGGGTCGCGGTTCCCCGCGGCGACGACGCTGCCCAGGGCCTGGCTCCCCGTCGCCGACCGGAGCACGGGGTGGGCGGACCCGGCGAGCTCGAGGGTCGCCCGCACCGGCAGCTCGACGTCGGTGGTCCAGGCCAGGAGGTCGTCCGCGGTGAGGTCCGCCGGGACCAGCCCGGTCGGCTGCGTGGCGGCCGCGGCGCGCACCACGACGCCACGGTCCGCGAGCACCTCGGCGATCTCCGGTGCCTCGGCGCCGGTGGCAAGCGCGACGAGGCCTGCTCCGCCGGACGCGCCGGCCGTCGTGGTCCCCGGCAGCACGAGCACCACGTCGGGATCGTCGTCGGCTCCGACGAACGTCAGCCCGTGGCGCTCGAGGTGGGCGCGGTGCGGGGTCGGGAGGTCACCGGTCGCGTGGACGGTCGGGAACAGACTCATGCGTCATCTCACCATTCGGACGGCAGCGTTACTGCACGGTACGTTCCGCGCGTCACGCGGTCAACGGTCGAGCGGGCGCGCGGCCGCCGTCTCCCCCAGACTGATCCGGTGCGAACCCTGGGGGTCGAGGAGGAGTTCCTGCTGGTCACGCCCGAGGGCAGACCGCAGCCGGTCGCAGCGGCGGTCCTGCGCCACGCGTCGTCGGTGGACCACCCGTCCACGGACGAGCCCGGCGGCGACCTCGAGAAGGAGTTCAAGCTCGAGCAGATCGAGACCTCGACGCCCCCGCGGGCCGACCTGACCGAGCTCGTGGCCGAGATCCGCGCCGGCCGGGTGCGGACGGACGAGATGGCCCGGCGCGCCGGTGCGCGGATCGCGGCCCTCGCGGCGGCTCCGCAGGTGGTGGAGTCGACGGTCCTGCCCGACCGCCGCGCCTTCGCCATCCGCGCGGAGTTCGGCCAGACCGCGCGGGACCAGCTCACGTGCGGGTGCCACGTCCACGTCTCGATCGACGACGAGGAGGAGGGCGTCCGCATCCTCGACCACCTCCGCCCGTGGAACGCGGTGCTGCTCGCCCTGTCCGGCAACAGCCCGTCCTGGCAGGGCAGCGCCACGGGGTACGCGTCGTACCGCTCGCAGGTCTGGGGCAGGTGGCCGACCGCGGGGCCGACCGCGCCGTTCGGCGACGCCGCCGGCTACCGCGCCGTCATCGAGGACCTGCTCCGGACGGGGGCGATCCTCGACGAGGGGATGGTCTACTTCGACGCCCGCCTGTCCTCGCGCTACCCGACGGTGGAGGTGCGCGTCGCGGACGTGTGCCTCGATGCCGACGACGCGGCTCTGCAGGCGGCGCTCGTCCGCGGGCTCGCGGAAGCGGCCATGGGCGATCCGATGCCACAGCCACGCACCGAGCTGCTGCGGGCCGCGACGTGGCGGGCCGCCCGCTCCGGGCTCACCGGTGACCTCGTGAGCCCGCTGACCGGCGAGCCGATGCCGGCCGCGGACGTGGTCGGCCAGCTCGTCGACCACGTCC